>BTQO01000028.1:0-10441 GCA_036985915.1 Gammaproteobacteria bacterium
CCCGGTGATGGTGCTTTGCTGTTGGTGCAGCAAGTCGATTTGCTCGACTGCTTCGGTCAGCAAGCCCGCGATGGGCCGATAGTTGCGCATTGCGCGCATGCCCTGCTCGGCAATCTTAAAGACGGCCTGCTCGGCCTGATCCAGAAGTTCGCGGCTACCGCGCCCTTCTGGCTGGTAGGCGCTGTTCGAGATGTCTGTCCCAACACGGATAAGCTGCCTAACGACAGCACGTTCACGGACAATATCTGCATAATACCGGATATTCGCTGCACTTGGCGTATCTTCGGCCAGTGAACCCAGGTACGGCAGGCCCCCTGCATGCTCGAGTTCATGATTGCGCTCCAGCCATTCGGATACCGTAACGATATCAAACGGGCTGTTATCTTCCGCCAGGGCGGCGATGGCACGAAAGATGAGCGCATGGTCGCGCCGGTAGAAATCTACATCACCGACCCGGTCAGCGATCTGATCCCAGGTACCGTTGTCGATCATCAGGCTGCCCAGCACCGCCTGTTCGGCTTCCTGTGAGTGTGGTGGCACACGCAGCGTGTCTGCGCGCTGGTCGGCACCGGCTACCGTTTTAAGGGCCTTGGCCATGCGGTTGTTTTTATCCTCCTGTTGGCGAGCATCATCATAACGCCGGGCGCTAATCGGGTCACGGTTGGGTCGAAAAAAATGCCCGCTGCCCGTTATACGGACGGGCTAAAGTGCGCCATTACTCCTTGGCAACAATGTTAATTGCCGAAACGATTGTTGCGACCACGTCGGTGACGCTAATGTGCGCCATTACTCCTCGGCAACAATATTAATGCCAATGCGGGTATTGATGTCCGTATGCAGATGCAACTCCACCTTAAACTGACCGGCTGTCCGGATGGCCCCTTCCGGCATGCGGATTTCGCGCTTTTCAACCTCGATGCCTGCAGCATCCAGGGCTGCTACGATTTCTCTTGGACCGATCGATCCATACAGCTTGCCTTCGGTACCACCCTTGGCGGTGATGGTCAAATCTTCCAGTGCCTGGATCGCATCGCGGCGCTTCTCGGCTACGGCAATCGCTTCGGTAGCGCGTTGCTCAAGTTCTGCTCTTCGCGCCTCAATCTCGACAATATTTTCTGCGGTCGCAGGCTTCGCCTTGTTTTGTGACAACAGGAAATTTCTTGCATAGCCCGGCCTGACCGACACCTTGTCGCCCATATTGCCAAGGTTATCTATTTTTTCCAAAAGAATAACGTCCATCGTGATTACTCCTTATTTACGTTGCGTACCCGGCCTCCGGGCACGGAAATCAAACCAGGTATCCAACAAACCAATGCCTGACAGCACAACGCTAATCGTCGGCAACAACAAAATGGATATATAAATTAGCGATAACCACACTAGCCCCGAATTCACGTTCGCCAGCAAGCCATGAAACATCGCCAATCCCTGAAATGCAAATACAACCCAAACCACGGTTGTTATATCAATCAGTAATGGGTGCCGAATCATCAGCGACAAACCGAGCATGGCCAGCATCAACCAACCAGTCGCGGGACCGAGCCTCAGCGCGTGAAACTCACGCCTGAACCCACCCGGGTTAAACAACATTGCCTGCCACCAGCGCCCCATAAGCAATCCGCACAACAACAAGATAACCATCACTGAGGCCGCGACACCGCTAAATATACGCGCCATACCCTTGATCAATTCATCGACCTGGGCCGGGTCTTTGAATGCACCTGTCTGGACCAGCATCGGCCGGGTGTGTTCCAGCACATCGAGCCAGACTGCCTGCGGGTCGTCCCATGCAAGATAAAAACCAATGACGACAACTACCCCGAATACCGTTGTACTAATAGCAGTCCATTGCAACGAAACCGTTTGTCGATAGATCGTGGCGAGCAACAAAACGGGCAGCCATAACACCGGAAATATCACTAAACTGGTTTGCATGTTCCCAGGCATCGCAAATCCAAGCAGGATGACCGCAACCATGGCTGCCGTCGTAATAGTGACCCCTTCCATGGATCCGCGTCTAAGCGTCAATAGCGTAATCACGGCCAGGCTCAGAACTATTATTGGCGGAAACAAAAACGACACTATTGCCGTAACCACCGTGATCGCGATGGCAAGCGACCGGCTCTTCATCACCAGTGCCGCCAGTGAATGCATTGTTCTCAGATCTGATCAGTGTACGGCAGTAGCGCCAAATAACGTGCGCGCTTGACTGCTTTACTCAGCATGCGCTGGTAGCGTGCCTTGGTGCCGGTAACCCGGCTCGGAATAATTTTGTGTGTTTCAGTCAGGAAGCTTTTTATCAAAGCAAGGTCCTTGTAATCAACCTCAGTGATGCCCTCAGCAGTAAAGCGGCAATACCTCCTGCGTCGCATATAACGTGACATATCAGTGTCTCCTCATTATTCCGCAACGGCTTCGGTGGAAGCGTTCGGCTCAGCTGGTTTGGGCTCGGACTTATCCAAGGAATCACCGGCAGGCTTGTCGCTCGCAGCAGATTCTCTTCCGCGCTCATTTTCTTCTTCACGTTCCTTGGCTAATGGAGAAGGTTCGGTAATCGGGCCTTTGGTCTTGATGACCAGGTTGCGCAATACCGCATCGTTAAAGCGGAATGCGCTTTCGATTTCATCCAGCGCCGAGTCTGTGCATTCGACATTCATGAGCACGTAATGCGCTTTAACAAGCTTTTGGATGGGGTAGGCGAGCTGCCGGCGACCCCAATCTTCGAGACGGTGAATCTTGCCGCCGCTGGATTCGATGGCCGAACGGTACCGTCCGATCATGGCAGGTACCTGGTCGCTCTGGTCAGGATGGACCAGAAAAACAATTTCGTAGTGTCTCATAGAGCGCTCCTCATGGTTTATGCCGCCCGACCGAAAGCCGGTGAAGCAAGGAGATGTGTATAAATGGGCGAGCGATTCTAACGGGCAATGGCAATGCGTGCAATGATTAAAGCTGCGCATTCAAGGCTCATAGCTTACCTAAAACGGTACATGACGGGCCACCAGATCATCCAGTACCGCCCGTACCAGGGGAATGGTGAGACGACGCTTTGAAACCAGCGATGCCTCATCGAGATGGTTAAGCATGCCGAACAGCGAGGCTGCATCACGCGGTATCCGGTGCAACAAATATCGACCGACCTCCTCAGGCAACTCAAGGCCCCGGCGTTCGGCACGATCGGTCAGTGCCTTGAGCAGCGCATCGTCATCCAGGGGTTTGAGCGCATACACCAACCCACCGCCTAACCTGGACCTAAGATCAGCTAAGACCAAGCTAAGACCGGCCGGCGCGGTGTGACCGGCAATGATCAAACGGACATCCGACTCCCGGCAGGCGTTGTACAAGGTGAACATCGCCGCTTCCCAGTCGGCTGCACCGGCAATCGCCTCAATATCGTCAACACACACCTGATCGCGCGTATCCAGGCCCTCCAGGACCTCTGGCGGCAACTTGATGATGTCGTGCATGGGCAGGTAGATGCCACCTCGTTGGCGCACGCTCGCCTGTAACAGATGGGTTTTGCCGCAGCCGCTGCTACCCCAGATATAGCAGGCCTGATCACTGACCCCGGTCAGGCTGCCTGTCACCCAGGCGAATAACTCGTCGTTGGCACCTGTCAAAAAATTATCAAATCCGGCCTCTTCGCTGACACGCATGGTCAGTGCAAGTTGGGGGTGTATGGCCATCAGGGAAACAAACGAAATACCAGTTCCTGAACATCACCCATCGACTCCAGCACGCGGCCAATGGATACCAGCTGCATGAATGCAGCGGCATTGGTCGGTGTGCTCAGCCGGTATAACACCCGGTCGGGTTCGACACGGATAACCTGAACACCGCTCACCACACTAAGCGATTGCAGATATTTCAACGTGCGCGCATAACCATCCAGATCCATGATCCCGGTCACCATCACATCGAGTGACTGCTCACCGCTGAGTGATGCGAAATTGGCATATTGCCGTGCGAGGTGATCGGCTACCCGGTTGATGCCTGCCTTAATCACTTCATCCAGCGAAGGGCCGGAGACATTCCACGACTGACGCACACCCTGCTGGTCAAGCACCAGGCGTAGCCACCAATCCTGTGCACCACGACGGGTAAGATAACCGACCAAAAGTGCCTGCGCACCATAGCGGCCGGACACCCCCTTGAGTTGTTCCATGCGGGCCAGCGCAATGTCATCAAAACCAATCTGGCTGCGTTCGTTCAAGTCGAGCACCGGAAACCCAAGCGGAATGCCACGTATGCCGGCCGCCTCATCGAGGCTTTCCCGAACAGGGTGGATGGTATCTTCGGCCATCATGACTTGCTCGCCACCGTCCTCAATACCCATCCACACCAGGATGAGTGGACGTTCCGGTGGCCACACAGGCAACCCTGCATCACGTATGGCGGTATTAACTGCCTGTTTATTAAACCGGGCCCAAAAACGCATTTGCCCCTCAGGTGCTGTTTCGTGCTCACGTAAACGATAGCCAAATTGCACAGCCCATTGCTGTGCATAGTTGAGAATTCCCTGCACCGCGGGTGAACTTGCAACCCGGCTATCCCCGGTCACCTTGACCAGCACACCTGCCAGGGTCCTGCGCATGGCACCGGCCCGAAACTCTATCGCCTGACTTTCAACATCAACTTCATGCTCGTAGATATTTTTGACTTCGGCAGCTGCAACAAAACCGCTAAACACGAACAAGGACACACACAGCAGTCCTGAACGGCCGCAGCGGCGATACCGTTTGTTCGAAATACGTTGATGTGCTGGTGATATCGCCATGCAGGTTTTTCCCCGTCAGCCGGTCGCTACGATTACAATGCACAGGATATGAATGCATCCATGCGTCGCGCATCTTACGTGAATCAACCATAACGACCAACTTCCATGACCGATAGCACCAAACCCAAAGGTATGACGTATAAGGGTGCCGGCGTCGATATTGCCGCTGGCAACGAACTGGTGCGGCGCATCAAGCCACTGGCCAAATCCACGGCGCGCTCCGGCGTGCTGGCCGGAATTGGCGGATTTGGTGGTCTGTTCCAGATGGCTGGCTACACCGATCCTGTGCTTGTGGCAGGCACTGACGGTGTGGGCACCAAGCTTAAGCTGGCCATCGAACTGGATCGACATGACAGCATCGGTATTGATCTGGTTGCAATGTGTGTCAACGATGTACTGGTACAGGGGGCAGAACCGCTATTTTTCCTGGACTACTTGGCCACCGGCAAGCTGGATGTCGATCGCGCAGAAGCGATCATTCGCGGCATTGCTAAAGGTTGCCGTCAAGCTGGTTGCGCACTGTTAGGCGGCGAAACCGCTGAGATGCCCGGCATGTACCACGGCGAAGACTACGATCTGGCCGGTTTTTGTGTCGGTGTGGTGGAACGTAACGCCATGATTGACGGTAGCCAGATACGTATGGGTGATGTCCTGGTCGGCATTGCCTCCTCGGGTCCCCATTCAAACGGCTATTCACTGATACGAACACTCATAACACAATCTGGTGCAGATCTTGCGGCTTCGTTTGAGGGTAAAACACTGGGCAAGATTTTGCTCGCACCAACCCGTATCTACGTCAATTCAGTGCATAGCCTGATGCGCACACGCTTGATTCATGGTCTGGTACACATCACCGGCGGCGGGCTGACAGAAAACCTGCCGCGCATCATGCCTGAAACACTGCGGGCACGCATTGATACACGTAGTTGGCGATGGCCGGCAATATTCAACTGGCTGCAAACGACAGGCGGTATCGACACACGAGAAATGTATCGAACCTTTAACTGCGGTATTGGTATGGTCGTCGCGGTTGCGCCCAATGATGCGAAACGATGCGTCGAGATACTCGGTGAACAGGGCGAACAGGCCTGGCAGTTGGGTGAAATCATCTCTGCCACACCAGATACTGCGCAGGTACAGTTTGTCTAGTCACAGTACACCGCGCCTGGTCGTTCTGATATCAGGCAGTGGCACCAATCTGCAAGCCATCATCGATGCAGTCCAGCAGAACCGTATCGATATCGATATTGCCGCTGTGATCAGCGACCGAGAACAGGCGTACGGTCTTAAACGCGCCAAACAAGCCGGTATCGAAACCCGGGTGCTCAAAACCAATGGGATCGCCGACCGGGAAGCCTACGATAAAGCATTACTCGAACTCATGCAGACATTCGAACCCGACCTGGTCGTGCTGGCCGGGTTCATGCGTATTCTGACTGCGGGTTTTGTCGATCATTTTTCCGGCCGGATACTGAATATCCATCCATCTTTATTGCCGGCATTTAGTGGGTTGCATACACACCAACGCGTCCTTGATGCCAAAACCTGCGAGCACGGCGCCAGCATACACTTTGTTACCGAGGAACTTGATGGCGGTCCGGTGATCATACAGGGCAAGGTACCGGTACTGCCGGACGACAATGCGGCGTCATTGGCTGCGCGTGTACTAACAATCGAGCACAAAATCTACCCGCTGGCAATCGATTGGTGTGCACGTGGCCGGCTTGCAATACGTAACAATCAGGTTTTTATGGACGGGAAGCCGATGCAATCACCTATCATCTACCGGGACGGCCTTACGTGAAATCATTAATACAACTTGAGATTCTGTGCCTGCTCGTGGCCACACCCGCGTTGGCAGACCCGTTTCCGGAGCCTTTTATTGCACAGTACGAAGCATACAAAGATGGCAGCCTGGTCGGATCGACTGAAATGCAACTCACCAAACATGGCAACCGGTATCAGTATCGCTCAAAAACCGAAACTGCCGGTGCAATTTCCTGGCTAATCGATGACACAGTGGAGGAATACAGTCTGTTCAGTGTTATTGATGACGCTATTCGCGTTGAGGAATATCGATATCGCCGTACCGGCATGAAGGATCGGTCTGCAAAACTTATCTTTGACTGGCAAAAAGGAGAAGTTGCCAACCAGGTTGGCAATAAACCATGGCGCATGGAAATACCCAAAGGAACCCTTGATAAGCACATCGCAAGACTTGCACTGGCCCACAAGCTCAGTAACGGGTCAAAAACAATCGCCTTTAAAATCGCCGACGGTGGAAGACTTAAAACCTACCGTTACACGGTCATCGGTGAAGAAACATTGCATACGAAACTGGGCGATATCAAGACACTGAAGGTCGAACGAAGAAAAGGTAATAACAAGAAAAGCAGATATACGTTATGGTGTGCCAAACAATTCGATTATCTTCCGGTGCGTATTCAGAAGAAGAATGAAAAGGGTGAAAGCCTGATCGTGGATATGGTCAGCCTGAAAAACGGGCAATAATCACTCAGGTCTTCGGCAGTGTCACACCAAGTTGCCCCTGGTATTTTCCACCGCGATCCTTGTAAGACGTTTCACATTCTTCGTCTGCGCCAAAAAAGAGCATTTGTGCAACACCTTCATTAGCGTAGATCTTGGCAGGTAACGGCGTTGTGTTGGAGAATTCCAGTGTTACATGACCTTCCCACTCAGGCTCCAGCGGTGTGACATTCACGATAATGCCGCAACGTGCATACGTGCTCTTGCCCAGACAGATAGTTAATACATCACGTGGTATACGAAAATATTCGACAGTTCTCGCCAGTGCAAAAGAATTAGGCGGGATAATACAGACATCGCCGTTAAAATCCACAAAACTGTTTTCCGAAAACTTCTTGGGGTCAACGATCTCAGAATTGATATTCGTAAAAATCTTGAATTCATCTGCACAACGCACATCATAACCGTAGCTGGAGGTACCGTATGATATGGCACGGCTATCACCATTGGTTCTCACCTGCATCGGCTCAAACGGTTCGATTAACCCGTATTGTTCTGCCATGCGGCGAATCCACTTGTCTGATTTGATGCTCATAAATAATTTAGCTCGCCTGGTTGTTACCATGCCCTGCGAGATTCAGGCGGTGCATGATATGGAGCAATTACTGCAAAAGGCAAATTTGAATTAATAATCCCTGCGTTGACGTAATTTCCCATCCAGTCTTCTTGGACGAAACTTCCCATCCGGTCTTCTTTGATCTAACTTCCCATCCGGTCCTCCTTGACGTAACTTCTCATCCAGTCTTCTTTTGAATCTACGCAATTCAGGATTATTCGGCGCCAGTTGCAGTGCCCGGTCTAGATAGCGCGAAGCCGCTTTAAGGTCACGGTCCTGTTTCCATGCCTTGCGGCCTTGCTTGATATAGTTTTCCAGCAATCCACGTTTTATTTCCTTTGAATCAGGCGCAAGCTTATGCGCCCGCTCCAGATAGTTCTGAGCCTTGGCAAACTCTTCATGCTCCTGCGCAACGTTCGCCAACTCAACATATTTGCTCGCAATTGACTCGATACCTTCTTTCGCCTGGCGATTATCAGGTTCCAGTTCGAGTACCTGCCTAAGTTTCTCAAGTGCATTTTTCCCTGGTGGCGTTGTCAGCCTAAGCGCATCGAAGTCTTCGCGTGCACGGGCCAACAATGACTCGATCTGTGCAGCACCTGATTCGGTCTGGGTCTGCTCGTCTTTCTGTATCGCCAACATCAATAATAAAACCAGAACAATGGCAACGATACCCATAACCAACGCCTTTTTTGACGTGCCACCCTTTGTGGCCAGCCATGACTGCCCTGCTTCATCTCCAAGATCCAGTAAATACATTCGCGCGATGCGTTTCTTCATACGGCGGTAATAAATGGCATTCGCAAACAACCCCGGCCAGATGACGGCAACAAGCATTGCTAATGTTCCTGCCATACGGTCTGGCATGTTACCGCCACTAAAAAACAAGACCGATACCATTGCCAAAACTGACACCACGCCAATGACTGTTATTAGCGGATACAACACGAACGCCCAAAGATACAAACGCCGGTACAACATCCATAAAAACGTGAACAAGGCCGCAGGCCAGTGCCAGGACATAGCAAGCCCCCCGCCTCGCCCGTCAAACGCATGAAATCGCTTTAGATAATAATCGGTGTTACCGGGTCCGATAAACATGCGGTATAAGTTGCCGGATTCATCAACCGCCTGCTGTTTCGCTTCCGGTGCTGATGCACTGCTTGAATGCGCGTCCGCTTCAGTTGCTTTAATATCGTTCGGTATTGCAAGATGCGGTGCAGCAACGGTAGCTATATCCGATTCATGTACAGGTCTATCGGCGCTGTCCTGAGTTTCAGGCTGGGTATCCAACTGAACGCCAAATTCATCCAGCCATTCATCAATCGTTTGCGGGCGGTCAGCCTCGCGAAATGCCAGGGCATGATCAATAGCAGTGAGGAATCGTTGTGAGTAGCGATCAGCGGCCAGAACAGATGCGGGACGAAACGGATCCTGAACACCCTTTAACAGTCTCTCGCTTCGATCAACTGCGTCGATCGGCTGCCGGCCAGTCACTGCGCGGTATAAGGTCGCGCCTAAACCATAGATATCAGACCACGGCCCCTGCTGATCGCTCTTGCTATGGTATTGCTCAAACGGCGCATATCCCGGTGATACCAGTGTGGTTAGCGTGCGGGTCTCATGTCCGATGGCCAGGCGTGCTGATCCAAAATCAAGCAATACCGGGCTGCCATCCTCGTGAATAAAGATATTGGCTGGCTTGATATCACGGTGAATAAACCCAGCCTTATGCACGCTGCGCAGTCCACCCAGTATCGGTACCAGGATATTCATCAATTGGCCTTCCTCAAGCGATCCGCCCCGTGGCAGCAATTCCTGCAGACTTTGACCTGCCTCGTAGCGCATCACCATATAGGCCGTATTGTTTTCCTCAAACACCGAGTACACGCGCACAATGTTTGGGTGATCGAACTTGGCCAGCGTTCGGGCCTCCTCCATGAAGCGGTTTTTGCCCCAGGCAAAGGCATGTCCATGATCCTCGGACATCGGGTGCACGGAGTAATCATGTTCCCTGACTGCAAATTCAATCGGCAGGTATTCCTTGATGGCAACGCGTTGATCAAGGTTAGGGTCATGCGCAAGATAGGTAATGCCAAAACCACCCTGGCCAAGAACACGGTCAATCTGATACCAAAGTACCTTGTAACCCGGCTGAAGCGCGTTGCGGTGAGACTTGGCGGTCATATCCAGTCCCATACATATAACACTAAGTTAACTATTCTCATGCTTAATCAATGCAGGAAAACACATGCACCCGGCAGATAGAAATGCTGGTACTGGACCTGATCCGCGCTCATATCAATGAGTGCGATGTCAGTATTTCCAAGATGCTGTTCCAGCCACTGCCCGCGCACCAGAACGGGTTCAGCATAAAGTGTGGTTGAAAAAAGCAAGCATATTACATAGACAATCATGCGCATGGTGGCGCATGGGTGCAATCCGCGCCATGCATGATTGAATGATAAATGCCTCATAGCCTGATCCTCGGCTTATTCCTGCAAGGTGCATACTACATCTGATCGTAAAGACCGCAACACTCCTGGCTCGGATAGCGCATA
>BTQO01000029.1:0-10364 GCA_036985915.1 Gammaproteobacteria bacterium
ATCCTTTGAACCCTTGCGCTATAACACCAAGGAAAGCCTGCTCAACCCGGATTTTATCGTCACCGGCGATGTGCACTACAACTGGCAACGCTACCTCGATGCATCAACTTAATAATAGGATAACCGCATCTGCCCTGTGTTGCAGACACCTGTTATAGGAATGGTGGCCAGAGGTGGAATCGAACCACCGACACGAGGATTTTCAGTCCTCTGCTCTACCAACTGAGCTATCTGGCCTGTCTAACTATCATCCTGCCTGACATCCGTGTCGTCACCGCAGAAACTTCGACGAACACCGGCCCCGACCTCCTTGTCGGGTCGCTCGTGGTGCGCGATGATTCACCGGATCATCGCCAACGCTACCATTCGCCCAACTGCACCCTGAAGGGCATAAAAGCTATCTGGCCATTGACCTCACCGTAAGCACCATCGTTTCATTGCACCCGAAAAGGCGGCTATTAGACAGGCCGCATTGTAAATCGTCAAGCAACTGGCAACTTCCTCCGGTAGCTTGGGTATGCCCTTTGGTTGCCTGGGGTTGCGGGGCCTGACTGACTCATCTAGGGTTGCACCATGAAACACACCAGGACGACCACGCAATCAAATACGCCCGGGGTGAGAGGCTATCAGCTCATGCCGACCCGGCTTCAGGAACGCCTGCCAAATGGTAAAACGCGCTGCAACTTATGTCTTTGGCGTTGTGGCCTGAACCATGGACAGCGCGGCTTTTGTCAGGCGCATGTCAACCGGGACGGTACACTATATAACCTCTCCTACGGTATTATCTCAGCCATTGATATCGGCCGAATCGAAGATAAACCCGTCCGGCATTACAGGCCCGGCACCCGGGTGTTATCCGTCGGTAGTTACGGCTGCAGCTTTCGCTGTGGCGGCTGCCATAACCTGGATATCTCGTGGGGTGTCAGCGCCCTGGACGAGCTGGCTCATGGTCAGTCCACCGCAGCATGGTTGCCTCCCGAAAAGCTCGTTGATGTCGCCTTACGTCAGGGCGCACAGGGAATCGCATTTACGTATTCTGAACCTGCGGTCTGGCTTGAATATGTCCTTGATGTGTCACTTGCTGCCCACAAGGCGGGCCTATATACCGTGTATGTATCCAACAGCTTTGTCACCGATGAAGCCCTTGAACTCATGGCAGGCCATGTCGACGTACTATGTTCCGATATCAAAAGCCTAAGTAATGACTTTTATCAGTCGATCTGCAAGGCAGCGCATGTAGAACAGATACTGCATACCATTCACAAGGCACAACAACTGGGTATCCATGTGGAAACACGCACCAATATCATTCCCGGGCAAAACGATAACCCTGAAGAGCTGCACGGCATCGCCTCGTGGATTTATAACAACCTGGGTGAGAACAGTCCCTGGCATATTACAAAATTCTTCCCTGCCTTCCGGTTAAACCATGTACCGCCAACACCGGTCGAGACTTTGCAACAAGCGTATAATGCAGCACGTGCAGTTGGTCTTACGAATGTCTACGTCTATGATGATAAAGGATGCGATTGTGCTGCAAAAAACCAGCTGGTGGATAACTACCTCGCGGAAACGGCATCTGAAATCCACAAGGTAAAAAAGTGTGAGGCCTCCTGTTGTGGTAGTGAAGGTATATTACTAAAAAAATATGAGCGCGCTTCCAGGCAATTATAAATTTCAACACAGGCATTACGATTCGATGTTCACCTACGTGCCACGATAAATAATTCATGCTGGACTACCTGAAGCTAAAGGGATTAGAAGGATCATCGCCATTATTAATAATCGGCTTTGGTCTCACGCTCGCACTTATGATCAGTGTCACACTGGTCGGTCTGACACGAATGGACTCAATCAACAGCAACATGAGGGCGATTGTTACCCGGCATACAGTAAAGACCGACCTTGCCGTCACCATGCGAAAAACAGCACGTGAACGGGCGCTGCTAATTCACATGATGTTGCTTGATAAAGACCCCATTAAATCAGACAAACGCTATCAACGTTATCTTGAATACTCAGAGGAGTTCATGCTTGCAAGAAAAACGCTGGAACGTATCAGACTAGATAAACAGGAAAGATTTTTACTTGAAACAGCAATTAGACACGCCAATAAAACTCACGACACGCAACAAAAAATACTCGATCAAATCAGGAAAGATCCTGTCAGCACCGCAAATGGTCATTTAGCGCTTGAAGTCTTGCCTGATCAGTATATGGTGCTGAATAGCCTGAACAAGCTGGTTGAATACCAGAAAATTTCAACCCGAACAGCCGTCAACCAGGCCAATGAAGAATATGCACTCGCGTTCCGTCAAATGGTGTGGCTGGGTGCGCTTACGGTATTAATAGGGCTTGGCATTGCCCTGTATGTGGTGCGCAAAACCCAGATATTACAGGAACGCATGAACCGGTCCAGACTGGTTGCAGAACAAGCGGCCCGGGCAAAAAGCGATTTTCTGGCAAACATGAGTCATGAAATCCGTACACCGCTCAATGCCATTATCGGCATGAGCGGACTACTCATGAATTCGGAGCTTTCCGAGCAACAAAAAGACTATATCAGCACGATTGAAAACAGCGGTGATGCGTTACTTTCGGTTATTAACGACATACTCGATTATTCAAAAATAGAGGCTGGTAAGTTTGAATTGGAACAACGTAGCTTCGAACTGAGACAATGTGTTGAAGACACACTCGATTTACTGGCACCAAAGGCCGCAGAGAAACAATTGGAACTGGCGGCACAGATTGACCCGGCTATCCCCGGGACCTGTCTTGGTGATGAAAACCGGCTAAGACAAGTATTAATCAATCTGGCGAACAATGCGATCAAATTCACCCATGTCGGTGAGGTTGTGTTGAGTGTCAAACTGGAGGAAAACCTGGCCGATAACAATTGTCTACTGCATTTTTCGGTACGCGATACAGGGATAGGTATTGATAAAGATGAGGTGGGCAAGTTGTTTAAATCTTTCACCCAGGCCGATAGTTCCATGACGCGTCGTTATGGAGGCACGGGTTTAGGACTAACCATTAGCAAGCAACTGGTCGAACTAATGGGTGGCCAGATCTGGGTAGAAAGCGAACCTGGCGTTGGCTCAACATTTCATTTCACTATAAGTCTCAAACGAGCGCACGAACAGGCAATAGAAGGATCAGTTGAGGATGGTATGCCCGCCAGCATGGCCGGGCGCCGTATCCTGATTGTTGACGATAACCTTACAAACCGGCTGATCCTGCTTGAGTATTTACGTGCCTGGGGTGTCGAACCACACAGCGCGGCTTCCGGTATGGAAGCGCTTGGGCTGCTCAATATCGATCATAATTTCGATGCCGCAATCCTGGACATGCAAATGCCGGGCATGGATGGACTGGAGTTGGCGCGGCGTATCCATTATCTGCCTGAAGCACGGCACCTGCCGCTCATCCTGTTAACGTCAGTAGGCTATGATTCACAACAACTGGCTGATCATTTTGCAGCCTACGCCAGTAAACCCGTCAAGGCATCGCATTTACACAAGGTTCTTTCAGAAGTCCTCATGATGCCGGACAGTCATGCCGGGAAAGCAACAAGCCCATCCAAAATCGATGAACACCTTGCGGAACGACACCCATTAACCATCCTGCTGGCGGAAGACAATGCTGTTAACCAAAAGGTGGCCGTACTGATTCTTAAACGAATGGGCTACCAGACTGATCTTGCCAACAATGGATGGGAGGCCATCACGGCGTTGGAGAACAAACACTACGATCTGGTTTTGATGGATGTACAAATGCCAATTATGGATGGATTGGAAGCAACACGCGAGATTTGTAAACGCTGGCCACGACCCGAAAGACCGTGCATCGTTGCGATGACCGCCAATGCACTACCACAACACCGGCAGGAATGCATCGATGCGGGCATGGATTATTATATTTCAAAGCCGGTCATACTCGATAATCTTGCCAATGTACTCGCTACTTGCCATCTGAAATACGTTCAGAACCCAGGGAATAAAATGACAGACACGCCTGATGAAATACCGCCGTCTGCACCATCGCCAACGGCGCTTGTAGAAAACAAAACAGATACAATAGATCACAAGGTACTCGATGAACTTGTCGCCATGATGGGCGATGATGTATCAATACTGGACGACCTGATCGGCGCATATCTTGACGAGACACCTGTCTTGGTTGAGCGTTTAGCGCATGCGGCAAGCACAGGTAATTGGACGGACATTAATAGTGCGGCCCATGCCATTAAATCCTCGAGCGCCAGTCTTGGTGCGATGACATTATCAGAAACTGCAAAATTGCTTGAGCACGATGCGGCCAATGGAGAAGTAAAAGATGCGGTGACCCGTGCCACAGACCTCAAGCAACAGTTTTACGCTGCGAGCAAGGCGTTGGCAAAACTAAAGCAACGTTAATCTATAGAACGATAGTTAAAGGGTTTAACCGGGCATCCTGAACCCATGTGAGTAAGTGCAGAAACTACTGGTAGAGTTTCAATTCTGCCAGCAATTCACCAGTGTTTTGAAAACGATCAGCAGGCAATTTCGCCAGCATGCGCTGCACCAGTGGATTAAATCGCTCGAATTGACCTTGTAGCACTGGTACTGCTTCGTGCGCATGCTTGTACATAACTGCAGTGGAAGTGGGTGCTTTATAGGGCGGCTGGCCAGTGAGCATCTCGATAAAAATGGCGCCCAGGCTGTATATATCACTGCGTGCATCAACGGGTTTACTCGTTACCTGTTCCGGACTCATATATAAGGGCGTTCCGAGCATATCGCCATGCCGGGTCAGGTCTGAATCTACATCGATTGGCCTGGCAACACCAAAATCAACCAACACCAATGTGTCATCTTCCCGGAACATGATGTTGCTGGGTTTCAAGTCCCGGTGCACGATACCCGCCTGGTGCGTAAACCCAAGGGTGCTCGCAACCTCGCTTAAATACTTCAGTGCCTCATGCTCACTCAGACCACCGGCAAGCCTGGCGCCTAGATCACCCCCGGCAAGATACTCCATAGCGATATAGGCGAAGAAGTCATATTCTCCATAATCGTATATCGACACCACATGCGGTGAATCCAGCTGCTTGAGCAGCATGTACTCCCGCTTAAAACGGGCCAGGACATTTCGAGTGTCTTCGTGTCGAATATCCAGTGCCTTTAGCACCAACGTTGGATATTGCTCAGACTCGGCCAGAAAGACAACGGCGGTAGCCCCCCGCGACAACTCTTTATTAATTGTAAATTGGTCAACCTGTGTCCCGGGCCTTAGGTCCCGAACACGCAACTTGGACTGCATCTTGCGTTTAAGTTTTTCTGCGCGTTCCAAGCGCACCATGCTTGCTTCCTGAATTGCCTCGCCCAGACGTTCGGGTGTCAGGCGGCTCTTGGTGATGTAATCCACAGCGCCCTGCCGCAATGCCTTGACAGCCAGCACTTCGTCTCCCTCACCTGTTAGCATGATCGTAGGTGGAAAATTCGCATGCTTGCCGAACTCCTTGAGCCATTCAAGACCGTTATCCGTATCTAACTGGTAATCCAGAATCAGGAAATCAAACTGCCCCCAGTCAAACGATTGATCCGGCCGGCCCTGGCTTACAGGATCATATTCCTGTATTTCATAGGACGGGCAACAGGTCATTAGTGCCTTGCGTACCAGCACACGGTAGGTTGCAGAATCATCAACAATGAGTATTTTACCTGACAAAATAAAACCCGGGTTGGTGGCCTAGACCACGATTCTATCAAGCCGAGCGGCAAAGGATTAGATGAATATCCCTAAATATTGGCCGGATAGAATAAAAAGATGCCCTGTGTATGAACTGCAGGCTGGTTGATACACAGCCTGGCACACAATCAGGACGATTACACTGTGCCTTTAAGGTATGCCGGGTAGCGGCGCCTTAAATCGTCTTCCAGCTCACCCGCAGACTGATACCGGTGTTCTGGTTGTTTGGCGCTCAACAATTCGATAACAGGCATGAATTCTGCAAGCTCTTCCTTTAATGGTGGCAACGGCTCTGAAACATGCTTTTTCATGAGATCAATCGCATTGTCGCAAACATACGGATATTTTCCGGTCAGCATCTCATAGAACATGATGCCCAGTGCATATAAATCACTGCGCGCGCTTTCCGGCTCACCCATGGCCTGTTCGGGGCTTGTATATTTTGGAGTACCGACCATTTCACCTGCCTTGGTCAAGCTCAGGTGCGCGTCAAGTTGCTTGGCAATACCGAAATCTGCGACAACCAACGTATCATCGTCTCTAAACATGACATTACCAGGTTTTAAATCACGATGAATGATCTTGTTCTCGTGCAACGCTTGCAAGGCGGAAGATATTTGCATGATATAGCGCACTGCCTGCACCTTATCCACACCTCGCCTCATTCGATAGCGCAGATCACCACCCGGCAGATATTCCATCACCG
Organism: Gammaproteobacteria bacterium; assembly: GCA_036985915.1. Lineage (GTDB taxonomy): Bacteria > Pseudomonadota > Gammaproteobacteria > JAJDYQ01 > JAJDYQ01 > BTQO01. Next base: position 6,440 of record BTQO01000029.1, read on the forward strand.
TAAAGGCGATGCTCTCATCAAAACCCTGAGCAAAAATATGCACCAGATGCGAGTGTTGGATTCTTTCAGCAATCTGAAACTCCTGAAAAAATCGATACAGTACGCTCGGATCATCTACGATCGGATGATGCAAAAGTTTCAAGGCGAACAATTCATCTTCGTTTCCTCTTTGCGCCTTGAATACAGTTGCCATTCCACCTTTACCGATATAACCAACAATTCTGTATTTTTTGATATGCGCCTTACCGGCTAGCATGTCCGCGGTGGTAAATGGCCAATCCATATCGGGACGACCTGCACCTTTCTTGCCACCTGTCCTGTTTCCCTTGCTTACCGGCTGTGTCTTAGTCTGTGGTTCAGATATTTCGCCTGCGGATTCCTGCAGATGCCTGTGCGCATCACCCACAATAACACGCGTTTCACCAGAATCAGTATCGATATGGGGGGCGCGCGCCGTCTCCTCACTGCCTTTCTCTACCACCCCTTCCATGTACAATTTTGCTATTTCAGGCACTGCCTCATTCACGGCCTCGGCCAGGGTCAATGGAGACAGACCTGTCTTGCTAAGATAATTACTGGCACCCATCTTGATCGAACGCACCGCAAGATCTTCGTCACCTTCACCGGTCAGAATAATGACAGGCGGGAAGGCCGGATGACTGCTGTACAACTGCAACCAGTCCAGGCCGGTTCCATTATTGAGCTGGTAATCCATGATGACCAGATCATACCGGCCCCAGTCGAAATCTGAACGCGGCCTGTCCTGAACTATGGGATCATAGTCTTCAACCTTAATACGCAAATGGGTGCGCTTTAAAAACTGGCGTAGCATCCGCCGGTGAAAGACAGAGTCATCGATGATAAGGATCTTCTTGTTCACTTTATTACTTCCTGGTCTCTAAATTGTTCATGTGTTTTAGTAGTTATACGCAGCCAAACCAGCGCCATCGTAAAAAACAAGGGGCATTAAGATCGCGAATGGTTTCAGCCAATCCGGTGGCTCGCCCGCTACCCTTAACCAACCGGATGATGGCCAAAAAACGCGTGAAGCATAACGACTGACCCCTACACACTTCAATAACAAATTATATGGCCTCAGCGCTCATTAACCGTTGCAGCAGATCAGACACCGGCTTGGCCACACCGATCGATAACGGCTGAGCCGGGTCATGCCACAACCATTCATCCGGCACGCGGTGCTTATTAGCAATGGGCATCACCCTTACAAGTATCGGGGTAATTTCAAGCCCAAAATGTGTGAAACGATGCCGGAACATACACCAGACCGTTTCACGCTCGACCCTCAGCCCCAGTTTGGACGTGCAGTAGGATACAGCATGCCGCACATCGCTACATTCCGGTAAACTCCACAACCCACCCCAGATACCGGCAGGCGGCCGTCTAAGCAGTAACACGCGGTCTTCAAGGTCACGTACAATCAGCATACAAGTCTGTTTCACCGGCAGGCGCTTGTTGGGTTTTGGTGCCGGAAATTTCGCAATCCGCCCTGTCTGAAAGGCCAAGCACCTGGTTTTAAGCGGGCAATCCGGGCAACCTGGACGGGTGCGGGTACATAACGTGGCGCCAAGATCCATAATGGCTTGTGTATAGGCCGCCACGCGAAACCCGGGTGTCATTGCCTCGGCCTGTTGCCAAAGCCTCGCCATGACCCGTGGCTCTCCCGGCCAGCCGGGCACCACGAACAGCCTCGCCAGCACACGTTTCACATTGCCATCGAGAATGGCCTGTCGTTGGCCGTGTACCAGCGCCAAAATAGCAGCCGCGGTTGAACGGCCGATCCCGGGTAATTCAACAAGCGCTTTCATCGTAGCCGGGAGCACGCCGTTATGTTGATCGCTGACGATCTGAGCTGCCCGATGCAGGTTACGTGCCCTGGTGTAATAGCCAAGCCCCGCCCAAGCATGCAACACCTCATCCACCGGCGCTCTAGCCAGTACACAGACATCAGTAAATCGCTCCATAAACCGCAGGTAATAGGGTACGACGGTGGATACTTGCGTTTGTTGCAGCATGATTTCAGACACCCAAACGCCGTACGGTGTCACCGGTTGCTGCCACGGAAGATCATGGCGGCCCTGTTGATCAAACCAGTTCAAAAGCGCCCTGGCCATTGGTTCGTGGTGTGCGGCCATCCCGTCATCCATCGGTTGTCGGTGCGCCCTGCCGCGCGTCTTTGGTAGTGTGTCAGGCACGTTCACTTAGGGTTAGTCCCATGGTGGTGTCTGATCGTCGTAGCCGGATGGCGCCGGATCATGATTACCTGGCTTGGCGCAGACAGCGGCTGCGCGGAATTGGCATTCCATCGCCTGAGCCGTCTCGGCTGCAATCTCGCCCAGTCGCTGTTCCATCAATGGAATACCAATAATCGGCGGCACCCAGAAAGAAGGTTCAATCTCTGTGTGATAACGCAAACGGGTAGTGCCGGCGTCCACCCGGTTGATCCGCCAGGTACTTTGACCATAGCTAAAGTCACTTAAGGCTGGCAGAACCGCCATGGTCAATTTATCGGCCGAGACAAACGCCACGTCCGCAACGTTGGTGTAATCAACGCAAAATAACAGCACGCAGACAACCGTTCGTATACGCACCCGTATCTGGTCGTCGCGGATTTCGCCCGGTAACTGCTCAATCGAATAGATTGCGGGATTTAACCTGGAGAATGCGACCGGGTTCTCAAGCATTGACCGGACTTGCTCGATAGGAATCGCCAGCAACACCTCAACTTCGGCGCGGTAGCGTGGTACAGTCGTTTCACTGTCACTACGACTGACCGTACTGTGTTTTAGCTCGGCGCTCAGCGCTGCGCCGGTTAGCGCCACCAGCAACACCAGGCACATAAGGCCGCTGCGCATTGATTTTTCTAAAAGGGTAATTTGAATCCCTTGAGCTTTTCGCCAATGCCCTTTTTGAGTGTGTCACCGAATTTTTCCTCGATCTTCTTTTTCACTTTCCTCTTAACTTCCTGTTTGACTTTGCCTTTAAGTACCGCAGCCAGATCCAGACTGTACTCGGGTTTATCAAAACTACCCTTGATCCGTACTGGAATAGGTATCCCTTTTAGATCCTTGAGTGCTACACCACCCTGACCTGATAAATTCCCAACCACCGTGGTCTTAACCAGATAGTCAATTTGCTCACTGACCAGGTTGGCCGTGCCCTTACCGCCTACCCTGAGCAGTGGTGACTGGGCTTTAAGATCCTGGTTATAAACCAGGCCATTGACAATCCGGGCACTGCCAGACAGTTCGGTAAAGTCAGTTTGGTTGGATGCGTCCTGTTTCGGTACAGGCCGCCCTTTAAGACGGGCATTGGCTTCCCGGATAAGCTGGGCGATATTCACGCCTTTTATTGCACCATTTCTAAAACTGAACCGTGCGGTACCATTCAGGTTCTGCTTGAGTACCTGCTGCTGGTTACCTGCTGTGTTCAGATCCGCGCTGATATCAGCCACGCCGCTTAATCTCGATTTTCCCTGAAGGTCTACAAGTAAAGGTTCAATCTGAACGCGGCTAAGCCTGGCATTAATCCTCATCTGCGGTTGCTGCTTGCGCGCATCCAATAACACACTGGCATCAGTGCGCCCTTCATATAACCGCGCAGTCACAGGTGCGATTTCTACCCGGCCCTGTTTGGCATTGATACTCATTTGAATATCAGACACCCTAAGATTGGACTTTTTCAGTGTACCAATACGCACGCGGCCAGTAAGATCCAACCCGCGTAACAGGTCGACCGGCAATAATCCGGCTTCGGACCCCGGTGCTGCCGCAGTTGCCGGCGCAGGTGACATCTTCCGGTCTGCGCCTTGTTGACCGGGCGGCAGGTAGCGGTCCAGGTCAATGGCATCGATATCGAGGGTGAAGGTGTACGCGGGCTTTTCGAAGTTACGCAGCGCAAACTTGCC
>BTQO01000030.1:0-10300 GCA_036985915.1 Gammaproteobacteria bacterium
CAAACCTTCGTTGCCCGGCAAGTGTAACGCCCCTACCGCAATAAAAGCAGAACCTTTCTTTAATAACGGTTTAATGCGTTCGATCATGCGATAATTCCGATCTGTCAGTAACTGACGTTCAAGTCTGGCTTCGAGACGTTGATCATTAAGGCTTTTTCCCTGCAAACTGCTGTATTTCATAAGCCCCGCAATATCACGGTCGAGATACAACTTGATCATCGCCTCCATCGTATTGGGTTGTTGGTCCAGGTTCTTAACTGCATCACGTAACATCGCGAGTTTGTCAACATCGGAAAACCCTGAAAGGGCATCGACCTGCTCCGTGACGGTCTCCAGACCAATGACTTTCTTGCCCGCCTTTTCTGCACGCAGGAACAGCATCATATCCATCGCCATGCCTGTCCTGGCCGGCGGCATGCTGAGGCCTATATACGCAGCCCAGGGCCGCATCTGTGCAAGCATCTCCGGGGTAATACCCCGTATGGCCATCGCTTTTTCTATGCGCGTATAAAGCCGCCTGTCCGTGACCAGCTTGCGGACCGATAGCTGATGCTTGCTTGCGAACATGGATTGCATCATGCGCCCCATATTCTGTGTATCCAGCCGCAGTTCAAGCGCCACCTGTTTACTGTCATCGAACACCCGGCGCACGCTTGCCGGAAGATCAATCACGCGCTGGTCTTCAATATGAATGGTGCCGAACAGATACCCGGCAGGCCTGCCAGAACGGGAAATTTCCCACAACACGCCTTTATCGAAAGATGCAGCCCACGCACCGCCCAGGGGCAAATACAATAGCCACACAAGGAGCAGAAAAATTGTATGTTTATGGCACTTATGCGAGACGCGCATGGCTTGAGACTCCATCAGTACCTAACTGCATAGATTATGCCGTGACAGATCATCGCATAAAAGGCATCATGGTGCGGGTATCTATTTGCAGTGAATCACAATCACCATGAGTACTGACCAGACAGCTCCCCTGCTCGCAACACGATTCAGAAGTTTTTTGCCAATTGTCATCGATGTTGAAACGGGTGGTTTTAATGCCGCTACGGATGCGCTGCTTGAAATCGCTGCCGTAATCATCAGCGCAGATGAACAAGGCAAACTGTACCGCAGCGAAACCTTCGCTTTTCATGTTCAACCATTCCCGGGCGCGATACTCAATGATGATTCACTGGCCGTCAACGGTATCAAACCGTTTCATCCGTTAAGGCCCGCTATCGAAGAACACGACGCCATCACGCGTATCTTTCAACCGGTACGTGCTGCCATCAAACACAATATGTGCACACGCGCCATTTTGGTCGGTCACAATCCTGCGCTGGATCTAAATTTTCTAAACGCAGCGGTCGCCCGCAACAACATCAAGCGCAATCCGTTTCACCCGTTTTCAACCTTTGACACAGCCACCCTGGCCGGATTGGCCTACGGGCAAACCGTGTTGTCACGTGCGGTACATGCAGCAGGGTTCGACTGGGATGATTCACGCGCCCATGCGGCGCGCTACGATGCAGAAAGAACGGCAGAACTGTTTTGCGAGATTGTCAATCGCTGGGATGACTCGTTGAAAAACGCCGCGCTCACACCACCCTGGTTATCTACTGCGAGCGGTTAGGTTCGCGCACTCCGTAAAATCCGCCAGGATCTACGCTGCAGACTGCTCTGCCTTGTTTATTGCAGCCTCAACCATGTTTTTCAACTCCCCCTTGGCATGCAACTCAAGTGTAATATCGCAACCGCCAATCAATTCGCCATCGATATAAATCTGGGGAAAGGTTGGCCAATTGGCATATCTGGGCAGGTTTTCAAATACTTCAGAATCCGTCAGGATATTCACGTAGGCAAATTCAATACCTGTTTCTGTTAACGCCTGTGCGGCCCGTGACGAAAAACCGCAGGATGGAAACTGCGGGCTGCCTTTCATGTAGATAACTACCGGGTTATTCCTGACCTGATGGTCGATTCGCTCCATGACATCCATTGTATAAACCTCTGCTTCAACCAAAATGATACGAAAGTCTACCGGGCCTATGCACGGGTTGGCACCGCCCGATTGGGATAGACCGCTTGAGACCCTAAAAACCCGTGAGGTTGCGCTGCAACCAGAGTTCAAACACGGCCAGATGCCAGAGCTTACTGCCCTTTATGGGCGTGAAGTGGGCCTCGGGTTCGGCCAGCAACCGCTCGACATAGGGTTGTTGATACAGCCCCCGCGATCGGCAGGTTTCCGACAAGAGAATTTCGCGCATAAACTTTAAAACATCGCCGCGCACAAATTTCAATGCCGGTACCGGGAAATAGCCCTTGGGCCGATCGATCACAGCATCGGGCAACAAACCGCGCGCAATCTGCTTTAAGGCATGTTTGCCGCCACTCGCCAATTTCAGATGCGGTGGCATCGAGGCTGCCCATTCAACCAGGTCATGATCAAGAAACGGTACCCGGGCCTCAAGACCCCAGGCCATGGTCATGTTGTCGACACGCTTCACCGGGTCATCCACGACCAATGTTGCGGCATCCAGGCGTAGCACCTGGTCGATATAGGTATCTGCATTACTTTTCGTTAATTGAGACTCGATGAACGCCGATGTGTAATCCTGATCAACCAGGGCCGGATTAATCATGCGCGTAATTTCCGCGTGATCCCGGTCAAAATAATGGGGTGCAAACCGTTCGAGCACATCACCACTGGCATCCGCCATGTGCTGGTACCAGAAGTAGCCCGCAAAAACCTCATCCGCACCCTGCCCGCTTTGTACAACCTTGACATGCCTGGACACCTGTTCTGCAAGCAGATAAAACGCCACCGCATCCTGACCAAACATCGGTTCGGTCATTTCGGAAACGGCCTCGGGCAATCGTTTTATGACTTCATCATTGGGTATCAAAATCTTGTGATGATGTGTGTTGTATTGCGCAACCACCTGATCCGAGTATTCAAACTCACTGCCTTTTTCTTCTGGCTGATCCTCAAAACCGACCGAGAACGTTAACAACGACTTTTGACCTTGTTCAGCCAGCAACGCGACCAGCAAGCTGGAATCCAGTCCGCCGGATAACAACACACCCACCGGAACATCGCTGGCGAGCATGCGGCGCTTCACTGCCTGTTTCAGTAACACATGCGTCTCTTCCAGCCACTCGCCATCGCTACGAATAGAATTAGGCCGTGCGGCCTTAAGCGACCAGTAACGTCTCAGTGACTGTTCCCCGTTCAATGATACGGTCAGGGTATGAGCGGGCATCAGCTTGCGAATGCCCTTGAAAATCGTGTGCGGCGCCGGTACCACGCCGTGGAGCGAAAATTGATAATGCAGCGCCACAGGGTCAAACGTGGTATCGATATCACCACCTGACAATAGTGATTGCATCGATGATGCAAACCGAATGCCACCGGATACGCTTGCGTAATACAACGGCTTGATACCAACCCGGTCGCGCGCCATAAACAGTGTTTGCCTGTGTTGATCCCAAAGTACAAATGCAAACATGCCCGTCAATTGATAAATACAGTCTTCGCCCCACTCGGCATAGGCCTTTAGAATGACCTCGGTATCCCCACTGGACATAAACTCATGCCCCATACCCTGCAAGCGTGTTCTTAACGACTTGTAGTTATATATGGTGCCGTTAAAAACAATGGCGAGCCCCAATGGTTCGTCAACCATCGGCTGATGGGCAAGACTGGACAGGTCAATTATGGCAAGCCTGCGATGACCAAACGCCACGGGCCCAGCCTCGTAAAACCCCTCGTCATCGGGGCCACGATGGGCCAACACGCGGTTCATTTTTATGATCAGGTCGCGATCGGGCCGTGCGCCGTCAATTCGTAACTCACCGCAAATACCGCACATAGTGGTAATTCAAAAGTTAAGCATAGCTATTAAGGGAAACTCTGATTTATTCCAAGTTTCCGTTTTCCGTGCGCCAATCATTCCTGGATGGAATTATTCATAAGCTTCCATAAGTATGTAACACAAGTTGACCAAGCGGCATCATGATGCCTGTGTCAGAAAATCTGCATCAGAAACCCTTCTTAACGGGGATGCTGTCCTGTCGAAAAAGATTTCCGGCACCGGCGCGTTTGAGGTGACTAGGCCTGCAAAAATTTCGATTGCCATGCACTCGATCAATCGCCATGCCGCTAACAATGACTGCTCTTTCTTTTGGCTGGCAAGATAATGCAATTGCTGTAAGCGTCCGCGCTCAAAAATAGATACCCCACTGTCCAGATATTTTTCCATAAACGGTTGATAAATCCGTTCTACCATCTGTAACCCCATGGCATGGATTGTGTGCATTTTATCTCCGATGAAAAATGACATCTTGGGGTGCAAACACGGGTAGTCCGGCATCAGCCGTGCTACAGCCTCGCGAAGAATGGTTTTATTCCAGAATAATTCCTCATACATATTGACAGGTACTGACAACAGAAACTCAACCAACCTGTGATCAAGGTACGGCACCCTTGCCTCTACCCCGTTACCGGAACTTGTTCGATCTTCATGCCAGAGGTTGAAATATTGCAATTGCATGCGGAAAAACTTTAATTGTTGTTGATAAATAAAGGCCAGGGAATGTTCGTGCCCGACAGGCACATCGAGTCTTGTCATTAAAGCTATTCTTTCCGGTATGCCTTTACTGCGCGCGCTGCGCTGACACTGTTCCGCCTTTACTTCGTCCGTTAAATAATGCTCCCAATCAACATGGCTGTTGTCCAGCCTGCTTGAGTATCCACCTGTAAATTCATCCGCACCCTGTCCTATCAACATCACTTTCATGCCGGGGCTATGCGTTTGTGCATATTTGTGGAGTTCGTACTTGAACAGCCATTCTATATCAAAACGGGGTGAATCCATTAACCAGATCAGTCGTTCAAACTGCATCAAGTCAAACGCAATATCATCTAAAAATGTTGCATGGTCATAGAGAACCGTGTGCTGTTCCAGTCCAAGTGTTCTGGATAGATTTTCTGCATTACGTACATCGCCGGAAGAATACGTATTCTCATCAGCAACGGTAAAACATACCAAATCGCTGTTATGTTCTGCGGCAAGATAGGCCATCAATGCTGAATCAATCCCGCCGCTTAGAAACATTCCTACCGGTACATCGCTCACCAAATGCTGTGTCACGCTATCTGAAATAAGATCGATATAACCATCGATATACTGCTCCCGTGCCGGTTGACCGGCGTGATTAAATTCCCGGGGCAGAAATCTTTCGATATCCCAGTAAACATCTGTGACAGTCCCGCTTGCCGAATCAAATGACAGCGTACGACCACCATGCAAATGATGTATGCCCTCGATATATGTCGGAAGGTAATCGGGTTGATCCTCTTCAAACCACTTAAGGTCCTGCCAATTGATACGAACATTCAGGTTCGGATGAACCAAAAGCGCCTTTAGCTCGGAGGCGAAATACAACACATCGTTCTGCTGTGTGTAGTACAAGGGTTTGATGCCCAGCCGGTCGCGCGCAAGCAGCAACCGTTGTCTTTTGGTATCCCATATGAGCAGCGCGAACATGCCATTTAAGAACTGCAAAAAATCATCGCCATGTTCTTCGTATAGATGCAATACCACTTCAGAATCGGAACAGCTGCTGAACTGGTGATTGGCCTCAAGATCATTTCTCAGCGATTGAAAATTGTAGATTTCCCCATTGACCGCAGCGAGAATGGTCTGGTCCTCATTCCACATCGGTTGACGGCCACCAGCCACATCGATAATCGATAACCGGCGAAAAACGAGACTCAACAGCCCGTCATCGAAGAACTGCTCGTCATCCGGTCCGCGCAGAGACAGCTGCCTTGCCATGGCGGCGAGGATTACCTCGCGCTCGTCACACCCGTCACGATGACCATTGAGGCACATAAACCCGGCAAATCCACACATCCCTTGCATCCCTTGAGTAAATTGGGGCAACTCTGAATAAGTCCATCCAGGACTTCTCAGAGTACGCTGCGACGCAAATGCGATTTGCGTCTTGCTTCAAAACCAATAACTTATTATTGGTTTTGGCGGCACGTCCTTGTACCGCAGGAGCCTCTGACTTAATCAGAGGCTTCTTATATGGATGTTACCCGAGACCACGGGAGGCCGATATCCGAATCATTGCCCCGCCCGTTTGATTTTTCGTCTGTGCTCACTTATGCTTGCGTGACTAATAACACAGTAATTTGGTCAACTATTATGGCTGGCCTGACTAAGCCCACGCAGACATTAGGGAAATAACCATGAATCCACTCAATAGCATCACGGGTACCATCACGGCCGGCTTTGTGCTCGCCATCATCATTGCGCTGATACTTTAAATTGGCGCATTTTGGCCAGCGCATTACGCGCAAGGAGGTCGTTTATGAATTTGAATTTATGGGAAATAACTGTCTGGTTTCATGTCCTGGCAGGCATTACATGGATCGGCTTGCTGTACTACTTTAACTTTATCCAGGTACCGGCCGTAGCCGCAGCAACCGCGGACACCGATGGTCCGGGACCTGCTGCCATCAGCAAGTACATCGCACCGCGTGCCCTGCTTTGGTTCCGCTGGTCAGCGCTGGTCACCTGGCTGACCGGTGCCTTGGCACTGGAATTAATGGGTGCCGGTTTTCTCAGTTCATTCATGTTGGCAGAAGGTTCGCGTATTATCGGCACCGGTGCCTGGCTGGGTACCATCATGCTGTTCAATGTCTGGGTGTTAATCTGGCCCAACCAGAAAAAACTGCTTGGCATGGTTGAGGCTAGTGATGAAGAGAAGGCCACGGCGAAGAAGATCGCCTTTATGGCTTCGCGCACCAATACCCTGCTATCGATTCCAATGTTGATGTCTATGACAGCCGCCGCACACGGTCTTCCGTTTTAAGCATTTTGGAACCTGAACACCTCTAACAAGGCCCGGGGTTTACCCTGGGCCTTTTTATTTAAACCAAGGGTTTACGCGGCGACAATTCCGCATAGAATATAAAGTCTTTACCCAGGCAGTCCTCATAAGGACTGCCTTTTGCTTTTATCACAGGCGGTTGAAACCTATGGCCAGCGCACTCATGAGCACCTACAAGCGTTTACCCGTCAGTTTTACACGCGGCCAGGGCGCCATGGTGTACGACGACAACGGGGCAGAATATCTTGATGTCTTAAGCGGCATTGCGGTGTGCGGGCTGGGCCATGCCCATCCAGCAGTTGCCAAGGCCCTATGCGAGCAAAGCAAAACCCTTCTGCACACATCCAATCTGTACCACATTCCACAGCAGGAACAACTGGGCGAACGGCTGGCCGCGTTAGCCGGACTACGCTCTGTGTTCTTTTGTAATTCCGGCGCCGAAGCCAATGAAGCCGCACTCAAACTGGCCAGGCTGTATGGTCATCAGAAGCAGATTACAAATCCGCAGATCATCGTGCTTGAAAACAGCTTTCACGGCCGCACGCTGGCGACGCTCTCGGCAACGGGTAACCGGCGCGTCCAGGCAGGGTTCGAACCACTGGTGCAAGGTTTTCTACGCGCCCCCTACAACAACCTCGATGCCATCCGGCAAATCGCGGCAACCAGTCACGACGTCGTGGCCATCCTGGCCGAGCCGGTGCAGGGTGAAGGCGGGATCATTATTGCGAATGAAGACTACTTGCCCGGTCTGCGCAGCTTATGTGATGCGCACGGCTGGCTATTGATGCTGGACGAAATCCAGTGCGGCATGGGGCGCACCGGCGAATGGTTTGCCTTTCAACACACCAACAGCCGGCCCGATATACTCACACTGGCGAAGGCGCTCGGCAACGGTGTTCCAATCGGCGCCTGCCTGGCCGGCGGCAAGGCGGCAGACCTGTTCCAGCCGGGTGCCCACGGCACCACCTTCGGCGGTAACCCGTTGGCCTGTGCCGCTGCAACCGCCGTGATCGACACGATTGAACGCGATCACCTGGTGGCCCGTGCAGGCGCCTTAGGTGCACGGATGCTCGATGGTTTTCGGCAATCACTGGCAGGTGTCGATGGGGTCGTATCGCTTCGCGGCATGGGACTGATGCTGGGCATCGAATTAAACCGGCCCTGTAACGACCTGGTACAACAGGCATTGGATCAGGGTGTATTGATCAACGTGACCGCCGAACGGGTCGTCCGGCTGCTGCCACCGTTGATTCTGTCCGATAACCAGGCCGATCATGCGGTCAATACCATCAGCCAACTGATCCGGTCCTTTCTTAAAGGGATGTGAACCATGACGACTTCGATCCGGCACTTTCTGACACTCAATGATCTGAAATCCGATGAACTCCGTGCGTTACTCGATCGTGCGCGTGATTTAAAACAGATGCAGCACGAAGGGTCGCCGTACACACCATTGCCGGGCAAGGTGCTGGCCATGGTGTTCGAAAAATCATCGACACGAACACGGGTCTCGTTCGAAACAGCCATGGCACAATTCGGCGGCCATGCCATTTTTCTATCCCCCCGGGACACACAACTCGGTCGCGGTGAACCCATCGAGGATACGGCGCGGGTGTTGTCCGGTATGGTGGACGCCATCATGGTGCGCACCTATGAACACGAAAAAATTGAACGGCTCGCAGCCAATTCGTCCGTGCCAGTAATCAATGGCCTGACAGATCTTCATCACCCGTGCCAGTTACTCGCCGATTTGATGACCTATCAGTCACACCGTGGCGACATCGCCGGGCGTACTGTCGCCTGGATCGGCGATGGCAACAACATGTGTCATTCCTACATTCAGGCGGCTGGATTATTAAATTTCAAACTGCGCATCGCAACGCCTGCCGGTTATGCGCCTGATCGTAACCTGCTGGCGGGTTGCACAGACAACGCGGAAGTTGTTACATCAGCGGAACAGGCCGTTCGTGATGCACACCTGGTGGTTACCGATGTCTGGGCGAGCATGGGGCAGGAGTCGGAACAATCAGACCGGGCACGTGCCTTTGCGCCCTACCAAATAAATGCCAAGCTGATGAAACACGCGGCAGCCGATAGCCTGTTCATGCACTGCCTGCCGGCGCATCGGGGTGAAGAAGTCACCGCAGAGGTCATCGATGGCCCGCAAAGCGTGGTCTGGGACGAGGCCGGAAACCGGTTGCATTCGCAAAAGGCATTGCTGGAATTCCTGCTTGCCGGGAAATCATGACGTGATTGCAGCGATCGTGTGCCGATGAGCAACATTTTGGAATTACACGGGATTGCCTGTCAGTACGACCAGGAACCCGTCATCCGCGACTTCAGCCTGCATGTCAGGCAAGGGAGCCTGGTCTGCCTGCTCGGCCCCAGTGGCTGCGGCAAGACCACGGTGTTACGCGCCATTGCCGGATTCGAGCCGGTCCAGGCCGGTGAAATCCATCTCGATGGCAAGCTCGTATCACGTCCCGGTTTTTCAGAAGCGCCGGAACGCCGTGGCATCGGGATGGTGTTTCAGGACTATGCGTTATTTCCCCACTTAACGGTTGAATCCAATATCTGTTTCGGGGTGCGCGGCAAACCGCGTCATGACCAGCGCGCCTCTGCGGCGCACCTCATATCGCTGTGCCGTCTGGAAGGGTTGGGTGACCGTTATCCCGATGAGCTATCCGGTGGGCAACAACAGCGGGTGGCGCTGGCCCGCGCGCTGGCAGCAAAACCGGCGCTGGTGCTCATGGATGAACCCTTCTCTAATCTGGATGTCGAGTTGCGGGAATCGTTAAGCATTGAAGTGCGCGATATTTTAAGAGAGGAAAGAATCGCCACCATCCTGGTAACACATGATCAGTCCGAGGCATTTGCCATCGGCGAACAAGTCGCGGTGATGCATGATGGGAAGATCGTGCAGTGGGATACACCCTACAACCTTTACCATGAGCCTGCGGATCGCTTTGTCGCGGATTTTATCGGCCAGGGGCGCTTTTTACGCGGCACATTGCTGGGGCCTGACACACTGGTCACAGAAGTCGGCGTCATCAAGGGCAATCGTGCCTATCCATGGCCCAGGGGTACTGCGGTAGATGTATTGCTCAGGCCCGATGATATTGTGCCGGATGAACATGGGTCGCTTGCGGTAAGAGTTATCGACCGCGCCTTCAAGGGCGCCGAGATCATGTATACCTTGCGCATGGCCGACGGTACGGAATTACTGTCGTTGTTTCCCAGTCACCTCAATCATGAGATTGGCGATAATGTCATGGTGAGGATTAACGCTGAACATGTAGTCGCCTTTCCGGTCGATGATTAACGTTTACGTTAGGAAACTTAAGATTTATTCTTAAGTTTCCACGGTACAAGGACGATGTACATGGATGTACAAGTGTCGCGAGAGGCA
>BTQO01000031.1:0-10087 GCA_036985915.1 Gammaproteobacteria bacterium
CGAAGTAGCGCCTGCGGCGAAGATTCCACCGTTTGTTTCATCAGGCTCGATGTAGCCGTCCTGGTTAATCACGATATCGACCGGGAAGGCGTCCTTGTCGACCGAGGGTTGCATGCCGATGGCAAGGACCACCAGGTCATGCGGGTTGTCGTAGCGCTTGTAGCCTTCGGTATCCACACCACGCACTATGGGGTTGCCCTCCTTGTCTTCGGTGATGTTTGCCACTTTGGACTTGATGAAGGTTACGTTGTCGTTCGCTTTGATCTTGAGATAAAAATCTTCAAAGCGGTCGATGACGCGAATGTCGATGTAGTAGATCGAGGCCTTGCCTTCGTCGCCAAACTGTTCGCCGACATAAGTCGATTGCTTGAGTGAGGCCATGCAGCAAATCCTTGAGCAATGCCGCAGGTGGTTGATGTCGCGCGAGCCGGCGCACTGGATAAAGGCGATATCCTTGGCCTCCTTGCCGTCGGATGGGCGCACCAGCTTGCCGCCGGTGGGACCGCGCGGGTCCATCATGCGCTCCAGTTCCACGGAGGTAATCACGTTGGCGATTCGGTCGTACCCGTAGGGCTGAATCTTGGCGGCATCGTACGGCTGCCAGCCGGTGGCCCAGATGATGGCACCAACAGTGAGATCGACGGTCTCTTCGTTCATGTCGAGATCGATGGCGTTGTACTTGCAGGCGTTCTTTGCTTTTTCGGCATCGGGGGTGCCGATGATGCGGGCATCGAGTACGTAGCGCTGCGGGTAGGCCATATCACTTGGCAGATAGGCGCCCTTGCGCTTGTTCATGCCGTAATTGAATTCGTTATCGAACTCGGCCTCGACCGCCTGTTCGCAATCGCCGCAGGCAGTGCAGTTTGCGTTGACATAGCGCGACGCCAGTTTCACCTTGACGCTGTAGTTCCCGGCTTCACCGGAAACATCGGTGACCTCGGCCATGGTCAGTACGCGCAGGTTGCGATTGGCCTTGGTGCGGCGCAGGTTGATCTCCAGACCGCAGGTCGGGTGACACAGCTTGGGAAAGTATTTATACAACTGGGACACGCGGCCACCCAGTGATGGATTCTTTTCCACCAGAATGACCTGCTTGCCACACTCGGCCGCCTCTAACGCAGCCGTCATGCCGCTGATGCCGCCTCCGACCACCAAAATGGTCTCGTTACTTGCGACGATGGCCGTCATGGATTACTCCTAAACAGGAATCGTAAGTTTGATAAGCGCGTTTTTTAACGGAGCCAATCATGCCCGGACCGCGTTAAAAAAGGGGCCGCAACCATACCGTTTAAGGCGCATAAATACCAGACACCTCGATTTATACACCCATTCATTTTTCCAATATTCCACTTCGCTTGGCCGGTAATAACCCGATGATTTGCTGGGGATTACTTGCCGCAGCCGATCGATATGGCTAACGTTTGCGCCCTCACTCCTGCCACCGGAGTCTTGTGTGAGCCCAAACGCCGCCAACCCCGAAGAGTATTTCATTACTGAAGAACCCTGTTACGAGCCCGTGGGTGACGAGATTGCGATCTTCGAGGCCAGCCTCTAACAACCAGCTGCCCGTGATGCTGCCATCGATGGCAGGCAGACTGCCGGGTTAATGGGTAAGCGGAAATCCGGCTCAATCAGCCAAGCGGTAAATTCATTCTTGAACCGGTAATTTTAAACCCCTGCTTTTTATAAAACACCCGCATCTGTTTATCGAGTGGTATGGGTGGCACCGCCATTTCCAGCCGCTTCCAACCTCTGACTTTTGCAAAGGATTTTGCTTCATCAATCAAGCGGGTACCAATCCCATGGGAACGGTAGTCCCGCGATACGAAAAACTCAGGAATTGCACCGGACATGCCTTCTTCATACAAAGACAGACTTTCGTGCAAGGTGATAAATCCGACGGCGCCTGTCTTGCCGGAATCTGCCGCCTTGAATACGGTGTATACACCCGATTCGATATAGGTACGGGCAATCCGGTTAAGATTATCGTAGTTCAGGTCAAACAGCTTCTCGCCGGTGATCGTCGAGATCTCTTCCAGCAACACCTTTGCCAATACAGCAACGTCTTCAGCATCATCCGGCGTGCATCGTTCAACTGTTACATTCAAGAACCGGCTCCCTTTATCTAATCGATTACTGGGTATTCATTATATATGCAAACAGGATAACCTGACAGATCGGCTATTCTACAGACTTTCGTTGTTCCACACCTTGCTGCAGTATCTGCTCGACGCCCCTGGCTTTTTCCAGTGCATCAACCTGTTCCTTCAATATATGGTCTTTGGCTGGCTGTTTTGCTTCCGGTTCGCCATTACCGGAACAACCAACGATTAGGCCCGCAATCAAAAAAAGGGTAGCCCTGCCAGTCAGTCCCATCATGTCAGATACCTCACGTTTAACAATATAATTAACCACACAATAATAGTATTAATTACGACTCATTGCAGCACGCATCTTATCCTGTATGGGTCGCAGGTTAATCTGGTAAAAACCCAGTCCACCCTGCCGTAACTCAAATTCATGAACCGATCCACGCCGAAAGAATGCGGTCGCCTTCAATGATGGCGGGCTTCATAGAACCTGTTGGTACATCGTACCAATCAGCCACTGCTGAACGAAACACAAAGACTAAAAGAGCAAAAACAAGTAAAACCCGCAATTCTTTCCATAGCTTTATCGCTTTATTCATACTGACGCCCTGAAATCAACGTCTTAGTATATTTAGGAAAGCTCTGAATAATTCCATCCTGTAATTATCAGCGCACGGAAAACGAAAACAAGTTTCCGTTTTCCTCACAAAATCAATACCCTTCGGGTATCGATTTTGGCGGTACATCCTTGTACCGTGAAAACTCTGAATAAATTAGAGTTTCCTTATCGCAGTAAGACAAAAAATGCGGATCGTCCACGCTGCAGGTTAAACAGCAGCTGGTTTGGTTTTCTTTTTAATATCTTGACTGCATCATTCACATTTCTCACGCGCACCTTGTTAATGGCCTTGATCACATCACCCTTATCAAGCCCTGCCGATGCAGCTCGGCTGCCGGGTTTTATCTCATCAATCAGCACACCCTCAATGCGCCCGTATAACGGAGAACCCTCATCGATGTCGCTCATCACAAGACCGGCCAGGCGTCGATCATATTTACCTGCATCAAGGCTTGCGCCATTGGTACGGGCTATAACAGCACGGATGGTTCTTTCCTTGCCGTTACGCAATATCTTGATGGTGCTCTGATCACCAATCCGCAGCAGCCCGATCGCATTGCGCATCTCGCTACCATTGCGCATCGGCCTGCCGTTGATTTCAAGCACCACGTCACCCACCATCAACCCGGCGCGTTGTGCCGGTGAACCCCTGGCAACACTTGAAATCACGGCACCCTCGGTACGGTTCACGCCCAGTGCCTCGGCAAGCATCGGGTTAAGGTCCTGTACACCGACACCAAGCTGACCACGTTTGACTTCGCCGTACTTGACGATCTGCTGCACCAGCTGGCGCACCATGTTGACCGGAATGGCAAAACCGATACCGATATTACCGGCGGTTTGTCCTGGCGAATAAATGGCAGTGTTGATGCCGATCAATTCACCGCGCAGATTAACCAGCGCGCCACCGGAGTTACCCGGATTGATGGAAGCATCGGTTTGAATAAAGTCTTCGTATTCTTCTATGCCCAGACCGGACCGTCCAAGCGCGCTGACAATCCCTGAAGTGACTGTCTGACCCAATCTGAATGGGTTGCCGATCGCAACCACGAAATCGCCGACCCTTAGTTGGTCGGAATTACCGGTCTTGATGGCCTTGAGCGTTAAACCCTTGACCGGTACGCGCAGTACGGCCACATCGGCTTGGGGATCGGAGCCAATGACTTCAGCTGCAACCTGACGACCATCCTTGAAGGTGATGCGGATCTCGCTGGCATATTCAATAACATGGTGGTTGGTCACGATGTAGCCCTTTTTGGCATCCATGACCACGCCGGAACCCAAACTTTGTACACGCTGTTCCTGCGGCATGTTGGGCAGATCAAAAAAACGCTGGAAGAACGGGTCGTCAAAAAACAGCTTACGTATTTTTATGCGGCCACGCGTGGCGATATTAACCACGGCGGGTGTGACACGCTCCAGCATGGGCGCAAGTGAGGGCATTTCGCGCCCGTCCATGGCGATGGGGAGCGCGGCAAACACCGGCTGTATCAACAGGTTCGCGCCAAGACTGATCACGATGATCCAGGTCCAGCGCAGCCAGATACGTGGTGCGGTTATTTTAGTGCTGTCTACCATGGATGTATTTCCTATCTAAACAAGTACCAACGGTAAAAACAAAACATCAGACATCAAAATGCTTTCTCGGGTTCATTGGCAATGCCCGCCGCATTTCTTCATACAGTTTCCGTGCCTCGTCATTGTCGGCCTTTGGCGTCATGATCATCAGATGTACATATTGATTGCCGTGGTGTGCGCCGGCACGCCGCGAGGGCAGACCACGGCCCTTTAAGCGCATCTTTTTGCCCGATTGTGCGCCGGCGGGTATCCGTAATTCTACATGACCGCCCAGCGTGGGCACGGTGAGGGTTGCGCCGAGCGCTGCCTCCCAGGGCGTGATCGGTAAATCCATATGAACATCACGGCCATCGGGCGTATACAGCGGATGTGCCAACAGCTTGATCTCAACGAACAGATCACCACGCCGTCCATTGGGCAACAACACACCCTGTTTGGCCAGCCTTAACCGCTGCCCGTTCCGGGCACCGGGCGGAATATTGACTTTCAATGTGCGGGTGCGTGGATTGGCAATGCCCAAATGCTGATACGCCGGATCATTAATCGTCAGGGTGCGTTGCGTACCGGTATAGGCTTCTTCCAGACTGATCCCGATGATGGCCGCAGGCTCGGTGCTTACGGCCGGTGCACCCTGTTCAAACAATTCAAAACTGCCGGCACGGCGAGGGCCGGCAGCAAAATCATGGCCAAACAACCCTTCAAAAAAATCACTGAAACTGGCGCCGCCACGGCTTGGGCCTGCACCACCAAACCCTGCATGAGAATCGCGCGTCTGCCAACCAGGTGGCGGACGAAAATCCTGACCACTCCTCCAGTTCGCACCCAGGCCGTCGTAAGCTGAACGCTTTTCAGCGTCGCTTAATACCTCGTAGGCTTCATTGACTTCCTTGAACCGTGCTTCGGCATCCGGTTCCTTGCTGACATCGGGATGATACTTGCGCGCCAGGCGTCGATAGGACTTCTTGATTTCATCAGCCTTAGCCGATCGCTTGACGCCGAGGGTTTTGTAGTAATCCTTGTACTGCATGTGCTACCCCGATCTGATCACGGACAGCCCATTTTATACCACCCCCGTCACGAAGGACGGAGGCGGTCGATTGGGATACACACCCGAATCAGGCACTCACCTCGATCTTTCTTGGCTGTAATTTCTCGTGCTTGTAGATAACCACGGACAATACGCCATCTTTATAGTTTGCGTTGACCTGATCCTGGTTGGCCGTGTCCGGCAACGTGAAGCGGCGGAAGAAGCTGCCGCGTACACGCTCGACACGTTTATAGTTGACCTTTTCCTCTTCATGGTCGATTTTGCGTTCGCCGTGGATCGTTAATACGCCATTTTCCATGCTGACCTCGATGTCTTTTCGATCAATTCCCGGCAGGTCTGCATGAATAACATAACTGTCCTTTTCTTCCTTGATATCCACGGCAGGCGTCCAATCATAGACGCCAACACCGGGATCATCATCACCACGCACCATCCAGCCGTCGAATAACCGGCCAATATCGCGGTTAAGCTGATTCACCACACGATAGGGTTCATAACGTAACAGAGTCATTTTTCATCTCCTAAAAACTCATAATTGATGATCTGATACATGTGGTCGTGGATCAGCCATTTCAAGGTCACAGGTTCACGGTCCCTGGCGCAGGGTCAGCGTATCACCCTTTTGTATCAATTCGAGACGCTTCAAAAATGCCATGCCCAGCAAGACTTCATCGATGCCCATGGATGGATTGATGCTGGCACGTACATCGGCCAACTCGATGTCACCGATCGAGATGCGATCGATTCTGGTCAGGTAGGCGGTCACGATACCGTTGGCGGTTTGCGTGGCTACGGCGGGGCCCTGTTTCAGGCCGGCCTGCCTGGCCACGCGTTGAGACACCGCCACGTCAGTAGCGCCGGTATCAAGCAGGAAGGTGACAGGCACACCGTTGATCAGACCGCTGGCAACATAATGTCCCTGGCGGTTACGGGTCAGTAGCACTTCCCGCATCCCTTCAGCGGTGCGCAGTGTTGCCACGGACTGGTTCGGATTATGCTGGCGCGTGAGCTGCACGTTAAACATCCACGCGAGCAACACCAGGCCGGCAATCCAGCCAATATAGACCATGCTGCGTCCGAGGCGGGTTGAGTAGTGTTGTTGTTGATCGTCCATTCACACCCTTGATTGTCTGCATTAAAACACGATTAATAGAACGCACACAGGATAATCCGCATGAGTCGAATCATGGCCGAACCGGTCTGGATCGAGGGCCCCAGAGGGCGCCTTGAGGCATTGCTTGAACAACCGCCTGGTAATGTTCACAAGGGCGTTCCTGTCGGCATCATTTGTCATCCTCATCCACTCTTTGGCGGCACGTTACATAACAAGGTCGTGCATACCATAGCCAGGGCATTTAACAAGATGGGTGCGAGAAGCCTGCGTTTCAACTTCCGTGGTATCGGCGCAAGTGCCGGGTCCTTTGGAGAAGGTAGCGGTGAAATCGAGGATACCCTTGCGGTCATTGCCTGGGTACGCAAGCGCTTTCCCGATACCAGGCTTTGGCTGGGCGGCTTTTCCTTTGGCGGTACTGTGGCCGTTAATACCGCACAGAGCCATGCCCCGGACTATTTGGTTACGATCGCACCGTCGGTGGTTCATTTTAACCTGAATGGCATTCAACTGCCCGGCCACCCCTGGCTGGTGATACAGGGAGACGAGGATAGCGTGGTACCGTACACGTCAGTCAAGGAATGGGTCGATTCACTTAAACCTGCGCCTGATATGGTAACGATTAAGGGCGCGGAGCATTTTTTTCACGGTCGCCTGATCGAGGTCAGGGAAGCCATCACCCGCCACATCGAACGGAACGTTCATTCTTTACTGTAAAATTTACTTACCGTTGTCTTTTGATAAAGATGCAAAAAACCGGCTTCATAAAGAAAAGCAGTTTACGCTGAGCAGTTCAAAATATCTTTTGGCGATCTAAAGGAAGACCTCGATGATGCGATCAGCACAAACAAGCATTGTGACATTTTAACCGGCGCTAAATCGATTACTGATTTTGCAAATGATGATTTTCGAGTCGCGCAAGACGCGCATCGTTCACACCTTGCGGTTTTATAATGTCACCCATGTGCACACCATATTGACCTGATTGCCTGTCGGCAAAATACAAGTTTAGCGTTTCCCTGATGGTTGCAAACGCGATCTCGTCCCAGGGAATCTGTTCCTCGGTAAACAGCTCAACTTCCGATGACTCGTCTCCGGGATAAAAGTCCATATCAAGCAGTTGGGCACGGAACATGACATACACCTGGTTGATATGAGGCAGATTAAATAGTGTAAACAAAGAGGCAATGCTGACATGTGCATTGGCTTCTTCAACCGTTTCCCGCATTGCGGCATCAGCCAGTGTTTCGCCATTCTCCATAAACCCCGCGGGAAGCGTCCATAGCCCTAAGCGTGGTTCGATACTACGCCTGCATAACAATACCTTGTTCTCCCATACAGGCAGACATCCGGCAACGATCTTGGGGTTCTGGTAATGAATTGATCCGCATGAAAGGCAGACATAACGCGGTAACGTATCGCCGTCAGGCGTTCTTATGGTCAGCCTTCCGCCACAGTGATTGCAGAAATTCATTTGCGTCATGGGGAACCATTCGTCATTGCTGGATTATAGTTAGCCGATGCATAAAACGTCTATGCGTACCACCATGGATTTAAATAACAGCTCGTAATGGAACGCCACGCCGGGTGATAACGGCAAAGAGACTATGGCCCACGAGCCGGGAGAGCGCTTATTTGCTCGTACCGATAAAAAATATCAAGCGTTCGCGTTATTGCAATGTTGGCGCACTGGATTGCAGTTCAAGTACCCGGTCACGGATCGCATCAAAGTCATCTGCCTCGGGATTGCGACGCAGGTACTCCCGAAAATCGTTCAGCGCCGATGATTGGCAATTCAGATGCGCATACAGCATTCCACGGTCACGCAGCTCAGTGGAATCATCCGGCTCGATCATGCATAAAAGATCCACAACGGTCAGTGCCTTTTCAGTATCGCTTCTCATCAGGTAAACACCCTTTAAATTACGTAACATCCGGCTCAGGATTGATCGATTGTCTGTTCCGTTAAGAAACTGGTTAAGCAATTGCGTGCTCGCTCCCTCACCTACCTCTTCGATCAGGCGGTTTTCCAATTCAGATGCGCTGAGTGAATACCCACCGTGAAACGGATCCAGCACAATCAAACCATCGTCGCATTCAAGCTTGACAAGAAAATGTCCTGGAAACGAAATGCCGCTGGCATCAAGACCCACACGCCGCGCCAATTCCATGTAGAGCACACTTAATGTAATGGGTATGCCGGTCTTTCGGTCCAGAACGTCGTTGAGATAACTGTTCCTTGGATCATAGTAATCATCAGTATTGCCACAAAAACCTTGCTCTTCAAACAAGTATTGATTAAATAACAGAAGCGTCTCGGTATCCGTCCGTGCTCTGGACAGATATAACTCAAGTTCTTTTGCCATCAAGTCTATCTGATTGAGGTAAGACGGAATATCCAGATCCGGATACTGTTCTTTGGCAACAAGAAGGTTTGCTTCGACGAGGTCCAGACCTTGATCTGGCCGTGTCAGCATTGATCGCAAACGTTGTCGTGCGGTCGCATTCATGCCGGGTAGCCCCATTGTAGCTTCTTTGTGTACGATTAGACCCGTTTTTCGGCAAAATACTCATAATATATTTTTATAAAATACCGGGCATATACGCAATGTCGAACAGAACGATTACACTGACGGACGATATTTATTCGTATCTGCTTGCATCGTCTGTCCGGGAACCGCCGCTGTTAAGTCGTTTACGCGATGAAACGGCCAAAGACACAATGGCCCGCATGCAGATTGCGCCGGAGCAGGGCCGTTTTCTTGCGTTACTGGTTGGCTTGATAAACGCCAGACGCTGTATTGAGATTGGCGTCTTTACCGGTTACAGCTCATTATGCATCACAGAAGCCATGCCTGATGATGGCCTGCTGGTTGCCTGCGATATCAACACAACCTGGACGAAAACTGCACAACGCTACTGGCAGGAAGCAGGTGTTGCTGATCTTGTTCAACTCCATCTAGCACCGGCACTGGAAACACTAAATAAACTGCTGTCTGAAGGTCATGCCGAAAGCTTTGACTTTGCATTTATCGATGCCGATAAACAACAGTACATCGACTACTACGAATGTTGTCTTGGATTACTAAGGCCCGGTGGCCTGATCGCAGTCGATAATACATTATGGGGTGGAAGTGTTGCCGATACCTCCGATCAGGAACCTGAGACGGTAGCTATTCGGCGCTTCAATCAACACGTGCTGGATGATGCGCGTGTCAAACTTAGTATGGTGCCAATAGGTGATGGTTTGACGCTAGCGATGAAGCAGGTGGGTGCGGCCAACAACTAATGACGCTCTGAATAATTCCATCCAGGAATTATCAGCGCACGGAAAACAAACACAAGTTTCCGTTTTCCTCACACAATCAATCCCCTGCGAGGATCGATTTTGGCGGTACAGTCGCTCCCGGCATCCTCGATTCTGGCTCCTGCTTCATTCTATCTCCTCCATCCATGGAGTTGTGCCTCTCGCGACACTTGTACATCCTTCGGCCGCCGTTCCCGACGCGGCCCTATCTCCTCCATCCATGGAGTCGTGTACATCGTCCTGGTACCTAAGGAAACTTAAGAATAGATACCCACGGGTAAACCCGTGGTTCTTTTCCCTGCGGGGCTACAAACGCTACGCGTTTGGCATCCCG
>BTQO01000032.1:0-10022 GCA_036985915.1 Gammaproteobacteria bacterium
GCCCACAGTAACAACACCTCGTTATCGTCTGATCCAAAACCCTGGCCCTTTAGACCCACCTGGTTGACAGCAATCATGTCCAGTTGTTTGTCTTTAAGCTTGCGTAGCCCATGCTCAACGAGCGCTTCGGTTTCAGCCGCAAACCCGATGGTGAATGGCCCCTGTGGCAGTGCAGCCACTTTCTGCAAAATATCAACGGTTGGTTCAAGTGCCAACGATAGTGCTTGTGTTTTCTTTTTAATCTTTTGTGTGGCTATAGTTAGAGGCCGGTAATCGGCCACGGCCGCTGTGCTGATAAATATATCGTTGCTTGCGACGTCAGCCATCACAGCACTGGCCATCTCATCAGCGCATTCAACATCCACTCGATGAACCCGGTGTGGCGTGGCTAGTGCGACCGGTCCTGTCACCAGGGTCACCACTGCACCAGCCTCTGATATTGCCCGGGCCATGGCAAAACCCATTTTTCCGGAACTGTGATTACTGACAAAACGAACCGGGTCGATCGATTCCCGCGTCGGTCCTGCCGTCACCAATACTTGCGAGCCGGCCAGCACATCCTGATGAAATGCATCTGCCAAGGCACCCCGCAACTGGTCGGGTTCCAGCATGCGGCCAAGTCCCGTCTCGCCACAGGCCTGATCACCCATCGCCGGACCGAGCAAGGTGACCCCTCGCTTACGCAACTGCGCACAATTGGCCTGGGTGGCAACGTTATGCCACATCACCCGGTTCATGGCGGGTGCTAAAAAAATGGGCGCCTCTGTGGCCAGGCACAGGGTACTCAATAAGTCATCTGCGGATCCACATACCACCTTGCTGAGAAAATGAGCACTCGCAGGGGCCACCACGACGGCATCGGCCCAACGCGCCAGATCGATATGGGGCATGCCGTTATCATCTTGATCATGCCACAGGTCTGTCTCTACCGGATGCCCGGACAGGGCCTGAAAGGTGAGCGGCGTCACAAACCGTTCGGCGGCCTTAGTCATCACAACCCGCACCACAGCACCGGATGTCATCAGCAAGCGCAAAAGCTCAGCCGCCTTATAGGCCGCGATGCCCCCTGTGACGCCCAGTACAATATTTTTACCCAATAGTACATTCATAACCATTCACTCCCAGGTCACCAGATTAGCCCAACGACGAGGCGTCGAAAAGCTGCTCCTTCAAACCATTGCGTCATCATACTTAAAGGAAGGTCTGATTAATTCAGACCTTGCCGTGGCACACGACTCCATGGATGGAGGAGATAGAGCGACGCAGGAGGCTAAAGCCGAGGGATGTGCCGCCATTTTAAACGACTATAAGTCGTTTAAAATGAAGGAAAGAGAAAACCGCGCTTTTCTTTTTCCGTACTCTGAAAATTCTTAGATGGAATTATTCTTAAGTTTCCTTAAGGTCCGGCGACGAATACGACGGTCGCAAGACTGGCCCACTGACCCCAGGTAGCTGCGGAAAAGTGCTCGCACAGTTTTGTACCCGATGTTGGACCACCCGGGCAACCGCGGCACGTTCGCGGCATCCGGGGTTCCTTTCGGTGGTGCTTAAAAGCAACACCACCGGCACCTCGGCGGCCTTGAGGCGGGTTTCCTTGCACATAAGGCCATCTTACTGGTATAAAGCGCTCCCTTTTCAGCACAAATACGTTCATCCTAAACCATGTCCAGAATCTGCCAAGTCACGGGCAAACGTCCAATGTCGGGCAACAACGTGTCACATGCCAACAACAGGACGCGGAGACGTTTCCTGCCCAATCTGCATCAGCACCGTTTCTGGGTTGAAAGCGAGAATCGATGGGTCAGGCTGCGTGTATCCAGCAAGGGTATGCGTATCATTGACAAAAAGGGCATCGATGCCGTGTTGGCAGACATTCGCGCACGCGGGGAAAAGATCTAACAGGGTTGGCATTATGGCAAAATCAGCTAGAGAAAAAATCAGACTCGTATCAAGCGCCAATACCGGTCATTTTTATACCACGACCAAGAATAAACGCACCATGCCTGAAAAGATGGAAATCAGAAAGTTTGATCCTGTCATACGCAAGCATGTGATCTACAAAGAAGCCAAGATCAAATAGGCACATTGCTCAAACGATCCGGCTTATCCTCTGCTGTAGTACGTGCAGAGTTGCTCATTACTGTTTGTCGTGTGCCCCCAAATGGCAACCAGACGTTCACGATAATCATACACGGCCTCGAGGATAGCATTGTTGCTAAACAGCACCTGTAAACGCTGCATCGAGGATGCCTCCAATGGTCCACCCTGCGCACCAGCATCTTGCGCGCTCGTTTGATCATTCGACCAAGCGACGCATCGGCGCGTTTACATTCTTCCTTGATGGCCGGCTTGATAACTTGCCGCGCGTAGCCAGCCATCACAAATAAACGTGCTGTAATCACGGCCCGATCGGGCCAGACAACAACACCTCGATCAGTGCCATTAAAAGAAATCCAGCTGTCGAATATTGGTAGCTGTGTCGTTCCAGCCAGTCGTCCGGCGCGTCCTGACCAAAGGTTTCGAGAGTTTCAGGATCCCTGGCAGCGGTACGATATAGTTCGGCCCCGCTAAAAAGTACCTTTATGATGCCAAAGTGTTGAGGGCTATGCGGATCCTCGCGTGTCTCCATCTTGGCATGGTGTTTACGGTGGTCCGCAACCCATTGCCGGGAACCATACCGGTCGTCAGCCACAACCAGAAACGGAAAAAATGGCTTACCGGTGATGCCAGATCGAGGGCGCGATGCGCCTGACACCGATGCAGGAATATTGTTACGCTCGCAATCGTGATGTGCGTTAAGATGAGCCTAACGAGCACATATCCCCACCATGACAGTAAAATAATGCCTTGTAGGATCATGACCTCCGGGTCGTTGCGGGTACAATACAATCGCTGGACCATGATCCAGCATGCCCGGCCAGGCGATATCGATTAACCAGCATTAACCGTAAAGCCATAGGCTGTTTCAGAGCAGAACACTTGACAAAAAACCAACAACATACCGGGATGGCAAAGAGTCCAACCATTGACCCGCTGCTGACCGCTTCGGGCCGTTTCCGCGTTAGCGCCCGTGTCCTCATCGTGGATGGTTCAACGGTGGCACGGCGCCTGATCTCGGAAGCACTACAGCGCAAGGCCTCCATGGTTGAGATTATTACCTGTAAAAATGGCCGTGAGGCACTGGCGGAACTTGCCAAGACCCGTTTTGATCTGGTTACAACGGCATTATTACTCCCTGATATGGACGGTCTGATGCTGTGCCGTGCGATTCGCGATAATCCCCCGTCACGCCACACACCCGTGGTGGTGGTATCGGGTGATGCCGATACGCGGTTGCTGCGAGAGGGCTTTTCAGCAGGTGTTACCGATTATTTTGACAAGTCGCGCGGTTTCCCTGATCTGGTGCGTTTTATTTCAGATTTCCTGGAACGGGCATCCGGTATATCAGAGCGAATTTTACTGGTGGAAGACAGCGCAGCAGTGGCCAAGGTCTTAAGCCGCATGATGGATCGCCACGGATTCGAAGCAACCCTTGTCACCAGCGCCGAGGAAGCATTAACCCTGCTGACACCACCGGAAGGCAGTGATGAAGACGCTCCGGCCAACAACTTTGCATTGGTGCTCACTGACTTTCATCTTAAGGGTGTAATGACGGGTGGCGACTTGCTGCACGCGATTCGAACGCGATTAAAACTCAACCCCCAGGAGTTGCCAGTACTGGTCATGACCGGTAACGACAGTATTGAACAACAGGTGGAGGTATTCCACGCCGGTGCCAATGACTATGTCACCAAACCTGCAGTGGAGGAAATCCTGATTGCACGCCTCAGGGCCCTGCTATTGATCCGTCAACAGTTCGCAACCTTGCAACGGCAAAAGGCTCAAATGGAAATTTTGAGCCTCACCGATGGCCTGACGGGTGTATACAACCGGCGCTACCTGCTTGAGCAAGGTGCTAATATATATCGGGAAGAAGAAAACTTACCGATGTCTATCATCATTCTGGATATTGATCATTTCAAGAAAATTAATGATACAAGAGGTCACTTAAAAGGGGATACCGTACTTAAAAGTGTCGGCAAGGCTATGCTGCGGGCACTGCCACATTACGCTGTCGTCATTCGCTACGGTGGCGAGGAATTTTGCGTTTTGTTGCCACATCATACGGACAAGGAAGCGCTCGAACAGGCAGACGTGGTTCGGGCCTGGGTAGAACAAATGAACCCTGAAGGTATCCCGGTCACGATCAGTGCCGGGGTTGCCACAGGAACCCCCGATAAACTTAACCTGGAATCCCTGTTAAAACGCGCCGATGATGCGCTGTATACGGCCAAACAAGAGGGCCGCAATTGCGTCAGACTGTCAAAGAGCGCCTGACCTCACAAAAAAATTTTCCTCAAGTACACTGCGATGCCTTTAAGGCTTTTACCTATACGCCGTGTTGTGTATCTTAGCGCGTCGCTATGCCATCGTTATTAAGCATTGAAAAACTAAGCCGCAACTACGGAAACTTATGCGCCGTAGATTCGATCACATTTGAACTGGCCAAGGGGGACATACTCGGTTTTCTGGGTCCCAATGGCGCCGGCAAGACAACCACGATGGATATGCTCACAGGCAACCTGGCACCCAGTGCCGGTCGTGTGACCGTTAACGGTATTGATCTGCTCGATGAACCACGTGATGCCAAACGTCACATTGGTTACCTGCCGGAACAACCACCGGTATATCGTGACTTAACCGTGGATGAATACCTGGCGTTTTGTGCGCACCTCAATGGCATCATTAAGCAAGGTCGTACTAAAGCGATCAACACCGTCAAGGAACGTACCGGTCTGACCAAAGTGGGCCATCGACTCATCGGCAACCTGTCAAAAGGGTTTCAGCAGCGTGCCGGAATCGCGCAGGCAATCATCCATATGCCCGATATCGTGATCATGGATGAGCCCACCATTGGCCTGGACCCATTGCAAATCCGTGAGATCAGGCTGCTTATCCGGGAGTTGGGTCAAACCCATGGCGTGATTCTGTCAACCCATATCCTGCCGGAGGTCCAGGCGACCTGCTCCAGGGTACAGATCATCCATCAGGGCCGGCTGGTGTTTGCCGACACCATCGCGGGGCTCGAACAACGCCTGTGCGCCGATAGCCTCATCCTGGGCCTGAAAAAGCCACCCCCAAAGGCATTCATTTCAAACATTCAAGGCGTTCAGACCGTCGAGGCATTGCCAGATTCACGCTTTCGTCTGCACTTTGCGGTCGGCCACAATCCGGCCGAACAGGTGCTCAACCATGCCTGTGAACACGGCTGGGGACCCTATGAATGCCGCTTGGAACAACACACCCTGGAACAGATCTTCATCGACCTGACCTGTCGGGATCAGGCCAGCCAAGCCACAGAGGAAACTGATTGATGTGGGCGATTGCACTCGAACAGATCTTCATCGACCTGACCTGTCGGGATCAGGCCAGCCAAGCCACAGAGGAAACTGATTGATGTGGGCGATTGCACTTAAGGATCTGCGTAGCCTGTTTTTATCCCCCCTGGCATGGGTCGTTTTGGCGGTCATGCAGTTCATCCTGGCCCGGGGTTTTATAGTACGTGTCGGGGAATTCATCGATACCGCCCCGTTCAGGGCGGCACGTGAAAATGCCTGGGGCGTGACGGATGCCGTGGTTGTGTTCACCCTGGGCGATGCCAGCCTGTTCCTGCTCATCCTGCCACTGATGACCATGCGCCTGATCAGTGATGAGCGCCGCAACCGGACCTTGCCGTTACTTAAATCGGCGCCATTGACCATGACACAAATTGTGCTTGGCAAGTTTCTGGGTATCAGCTTGTTTAATCTGTTAATCACGCTGCTGGTTGCATTGATGCCGTTATCACTGCTTACCGGTGCAACGATTGATCTTGGAAAACTCGCCACCGGCATACTGGGTTTGTTCCTGATGCTTGAAGCCATTGCCGCTGCCGGACTGTATTTTTCCGCTTTGACTGCATCGCCCACCCTTGCAGCTGTAGGCACCTATGGATTGCTGCTGTTTTTGCTGCTGATCCAGGCAGCAGGTAGTGCTGACAATGAATGGAAGGTATTACTGGACTACCTGTCCTTATCTGGACACTTTATTCCATTCTTAAAGGGCATTATCAGCAGCCGTGACCTGGGATATTACGGGTTATTCACTGCAACCTTTCTAATACTTGCTGTTCGTCACCTTGACGCGGAACGGCTGGGTGGTTAGCAATGCGCATTGATCCGGCGAGCCGTTTACGTATCCGCATTCAGGGCATTGTGTTCTACGTACTGGTAGCAGCGGTTGTTGGGCTACTCGGCTGGCTAAGCATGAAACATACATTCGAATGGGATTTCAGTGTTGGAAAACGTAATACCCTGTCGATGCCCAGCCAGACTTTGTTAGCGCGTATGCAAGGGCCCCTGGAGATCATTGCCTATGCCCGTCCCAGCAACACAATTACGCGAGACATCATTCGTGAGCTGGTTGAAAAATACCAGCGTTATAAACCGGATATCACATTGCAGTTTAAAAACCCGGACAGTGCGCCGCAGGAAGTGCGGGATCTTGGCATCACTATGGATGGTGAACTACTGGTGCGATATGAGAACCGCAGTGAACGGGTCCGGCAACAAAACGAACAACGGTTATCAAATGCACTGTTTCGACTTATGCGGCAACAGCAACGCTGGATCGTGTTTCTCAAGGGTCACGGCGAACGGCGTTTCGATACCGAAGCCAACCACGATATGGGTGACTTCGGCCGGGAGCTAAAACGCAAGGGGCTGATATTGCAAGACACCAACCTGGCCAAAACACAATCGGTACCCGGCAACACCTCGGTGCTGGTGATTGCCTCGCCACAGGTCGATCTTTTGCCAGGTGAAATCGACCTGATCCAGCAGTACATTGAAGCGGGCGGCAATCTGTTGTGGCTAACCGAACCAGGCCCTCAACACGGCCTTGAGGCAGTCGCAGAACAACTGGCCTTGTCTATTCTGCCGGGTGTTGTTGTCGATGCCAGCACACAGTTATTCGGCATCACCAACCCAACCTTTGCCCTGGTGGCTGACTATGAACCCCATCCCGTCACACGCGCGTTGTCCAGTTTCACCATTTTTCCGGAAAGCGCCGCAATCGAACATGCACAGGAAAGCGACTGGCAGTCACAGCGTTTGCTGGCAACCCTGAGCCGTTCATGGACAGAAACCGGTGCACTCAGTGGCGAAATTCGTTTTGATGAGGCAAACAACGAACGCGCCGGGCCATTGTCTATTGGCCTTGCTCTGACACGCACACTGGATGCGCCCTCGGATGACAACAACGCCAAAACCAGGGAACAGCGCATTGTGGTGATTGGGGATGGTGACTTCCTGACCAATCGCTACGTGGGCAACGGCGCCAATCTGGATCTTGGCCTGTCAGTCATTCAATGGTTGGCACACGATGACCAGTTACTTGATATTCCGGCACGCACATCGCCTGACCTGACACTCGATCTCTCGCGGAACGCGGCCATCATCATCAGCATTGGTTTTATCGTGATTTTACCGCTGGGTTTGTTGGTTGCCGGTATAACAATCTGGCTTCGTCGTCGTAAACGATAACGCGCACATGTCTATCGATGCAGCGTCAAAACGGCTGCTTATCAATATCGGTTTGTTGATATTGGTCGTAATACTGACCGCACTGGTCTGGTATGA
This sequence comes from Gammaproteobacteria bacterium, assembly GCA_036985915.1. GTDB lineage: Bacteria > Pseudomonadota > Gammaproteobacteria > JAJDYQ01 > JAJDYQ01 > BTQO01. The sequence goes on from BTQO01000032.1 coordinate 7,719, forward strand.
AGGCATTCAGGATACACAACCGGTAACACCAACACTGGCAACGGTACTCCCATCACTGACGCACCGTATCCGGATTGAATCACCCGACCGCGAAGCGGCTGAATTCAAACACACAGACAATGAATGGCGGCTGGTCAAGCCATTCAACATCCTGGCTGACCCGATCAGGATTCGACCAATCCTCATGCTGTACCAACAACCCATCAATCATGTAGTCACAATCAGGGATCAGGACATTAAGCAATTCTCGCTCAATCCGCCTTTGCTGAAACTGACGCTCGAAGACACGGAAATCGCCTTTGGTGGCAGCCAGCCTATCGACCGGCGCCGCTATATTCGAATTGCAGATGAACTGTACCTGATCGATAACAGCATTTTCATACAACTCAATACACCCGCGGTTGGTTTTATCGATCGTCGCTTGCTGCCAAAAGACGCGCAACCTGAGCGATTTATATTCAATGGCCTGGCGTTATTTAGAAACGATCAAGGTGAATGGCAGTCCCTTGGTAATACCGTCAAAAAAACCCGCAAACAACTGCTGGAAACCGTTACCGCATGGCTTAACGAACGAGCCTTATGGGTAAGGCGTTTACGGCCTGATGCAGTGCCACTTCAGACCATCACCATTCACCTTGCAGGATCCTCGCAAGCGATCGTCTATGCTGTACTTGCCTACACACCTGAACTGGTGTTGGCGAGACTGGACCTCGGTGTTGAGTATCATCTACCGGGACAGATGGCTGAAAAACTGTTGTTAAAAAAAACAATTAAGAAAGGAGAGGAAAACAAGATGCCCCCAGGACAACAACCGGAAACGATGTCTGACACAAACCCGGCAGACTGAACACGATGCCGGAACTACCTGAAGTTGAAACCACGCGGCGCGGTATTGAACCTCAGCTTGTTGGCCAAACCATCACCGGTATAACGATCAGAAAATATCAGCTTCGCTGGCCTATTGCACAAACATTCAAACGAGCGCTTAAGGGGGCGTACATCACCCGGGTCTCACGCCGTGCCAAATACCTGCTCATCGACACCACCAAGGCTACGATCATTATTCACTTGGGTATGTCGGGCAAGTTGCGCATTATCGATGCGTCCTCACCCGTACACGCGCATGACCATGTCGACTGGATACTGAACAATAAACGGGTGCTTCGCTTCACCGATCCACGTCGATTCGGCTCCATTCACTACACACAGTGCAATCCACTCGATCACCCATTGTTGCGAAATCTTGGGCCCGAGCCTTTAGCGCGCGGCTTTACCGGCGCCCTGCTCGCGCAACAGGCCATAGGACGACGAACCGCGATCAAACAGTTTCTCATGGATAGCCGGCAGATTGCCGGGCTTGGAAATATCTACGCCAATGAGGCGCTGTTCCTGGCAGGCATCCATCCGGCACGCAAGGTCAACCGGCTATCCATTGGGCGCTGGGAACGGCTGGCCGCCAGCATCAAATACCTGTTAAAACAGGCGATAAAGGCCGGCGGCTCAACCTTGCGCGATTTTACCCGCGCTGACGGGCAGCCCGGTTATTTTCAGATGAAGTTTCAAGTGTATGGCCGGGCGGGGAAGACCTGTACGCGCTGTCATGGAAAACTGCGTGGCATACGTCAGGGTCAACGCATGACCGTATATTGCCCCCACTGCCAACGCTGAAACGTATGCGTTTGACCCATTACAGGATCGCCCGTTAGCCGCTGTTCTATTGACGCATGTCTAAGTACAGTGTTAATTGATTTCAGTATTGATCAAAGCCGAGCCAAGCCATGCACCGTTTTAAAAAACCCAAGCGTTTCGATCGCAACCTGATTGTCATTGGCGCCGGTGCAGCAGGCCTCGTTGCAGCCTATGTGGCGGCTTCCGCTCGCGCCAAGGTCACACTCATCGAGCGCAATCACATGGGGGGTGACTGCTTAAATACCGGCTGTGTACCCAGCAAGGCACTGATCCGCAGTGCGCGGTTTATTGCCGAGGCCAACAATGCCGCAGCCCTGGGCGTTCCTCACGCGACGGTGGACATCGATTTTACCTGCCTGATGGAACGCGTTCAGCGGGTTATCAACACGGTTGCGCCACATGATTCAGTGGAACGCTATACCGCGTTGGGTGTTGAGTGTCTACAGGGTCATGCCACCGTCAGGTCGCCCTGGGCGGTTGAGATCAACGGCCAGATTTTGACAACACGCGCCATCGTGCTGGCAACGGGTGCCCGCCCGTTCATACCCGAATTGCCAGGGTTAGACGAGGTTGGCTATCTCACCAGTGAAAACCTGTGGCAACTCAAGGTTCAGC
>BTQO01000033.1:0-9948 GCA_036985915.1 Gammaproteobacteria bacterium
TAATCACCCCTTTAGAACTCACTATTACCGATGCATCTGAGCATTTAAATGTTAGTCGTAAAACACTTTCAAAAGTTTTAAATGGTAGAGGTGCAATAACACCAGAAATGGCGTTACGTTTAGAGCTCGTATTTAAAAAACCATCTGCTGACCACTGGCTTCGTCTTCAAAATGCCTATGATCTTTGGCAGTCCCGTCAAAATAAGTCTGCTTTACATGTTCAGCCTTATCGTGCCAATTACGCGTAAAGGCTTAACAAATAGCTCCAGCGGACAGTTTAAAGTGGCACTTTTTTTGCTTTCGCAAAAACGTGCCACTTTAAACTGCCGCTGAGCAAGGCGTTATGCCGCTAAACCCAATTGCAAACGAAAGGAACCTCGATGGCCAAAACAGTCACCATGACATTCTGGCGCGACGACTACTCAGAATCTGCATGCCTTGAGTATTCGTGGGTGCCCGAAGGGCTGCGCCGCAACATCCAACTGATGCCCGGTCAACAAGAAGACACAAGCACGGATTCGGTGTCGAGACCAACACAGAAAAGGAGGTGAGCGATGGAGATCACGATCGTTGGCAGCGGTCATGGCGGTTGTGCCATGGCAGCCGTGCAGGCAATGCATGGTCACAAGATCAACCTCATCAAACTTGGTAGCGCAATACACAATGAGAACTTCGCGGAGCTGCGACGGCGCGGAACCATCCAGCTTTCTGGGATGGAGGGTAGCGGTGAGTTCCCGTTGGGCAAGGTCACGTCCGAGCCGGCCGAGGCCATACCCGACGCCGAGCTGGTGCTGGTCTACTACGTGGCCAACTACCATCCCATGGTGGCCGAGCGGCTGAGCCCGTATCTCCACCGAGACCAGTGCGTGGTCCTGAACCCCGGCTACTGCGGCAGTCTGTTGTTCGAGAAGGCCCTGAAGGCCGCTGACAACGACTCCGTGCCCCTGTTCGCCGAGTTCGAGACGTTGCCATACTCCTGCCGCATCAACGCGCCAGGGAGCGTGGGGATCGATTCGCTCAACGTACGACATCCCTTTGCCGCCTATCCCGCCAGCCGGTCACAGGAGTTCATCGACCGCTTCTCTCCCGTGCTGGGGGAATGCCCTCCGCGCAGACATCTGTTGGAGGTGGCGCTGCACAATCCCAACCTCCTGATCCACACGATCGGTGTGTTGATGAACGTTAGTCTCGTCGAGAAAGAGGATCGGTCGTATCACATGTATCGGGACGGCTTTCCTCCGAGTATGTGGAACCTCGTCAGCCGCCTGGACGAGGAGAAGATGGATGTGTTGGACAAGCTGGGCGCGCCCCGCGTGCCCTACTTCGACGAGTTTCGTGTGCGCACCTTCAAAGAAGGCGATGTTGAGCCCAAGGCCGGGTTCGCGCACTATGCGTCTGAGGCCCCAGGAGGGCCGCACTCCGTCGACCACCGCTACGTGACCGAGGACGTGCCCATGGGGTTGGTCCTGCTTCACTCTTTGGGCAAAGCCACCGGAGTACCTACGCCCATCTGTGACAGCTTAGTGAACATCGCGAACGGCTTCCTGCCAGAATACGACTTCTGGTCCGATGGGCGCACCATGGAGTCGCTCTGGGACGGCTCCTTGGAGGAGTTTCTTGCGGTACTTACCAAGTGATGATTAGGAACTGCCGACGCCATGATGAAGAATGCTCGGTAGAGTTCCGCCGACACGCCGGCGCCTCGGTCACGGGCGGGGGTAAGGCCTTCAATGTTGTTGCGTTCTTCGCAAGAAGTCGCGGCATAACAACCGCTTGCATCTGACAGTCTGCTCTGTCACGTCCCTTGCGGTCGCAAGGGACGATGCCAGGCCGCTTCGCGGCACGCAGAGCCGCAGGTGAAGCGAGACGTTAGAGCGCAAGGAAAGCTATGGATGAATCAGAAATAGCATTGAAAACGGCAGAGCTTGCTCTTAGCAAGTCCACGACTAAGCTTTTTGATGATGCTGTGAAAATAGGAATCCCATCAATTGTTGCCATTGTCGGGATAATCAGTCAAATATTCAATATTCACAGACAGGTTCTCATCTATTATTTAACAGTATTTCAATACCTAACCCAGATGAACCAGGCTTTTTTCAGTACCGCCTTGAGGGGTATAAGTACCTTCACGAAATTATTTTCTGCAAAATACACATAAAAATTATTTCCAAGATACTAAATCGGTTGCCCTCATCCATGGGATACTTCCTGCATACGATCACCGTAGCGCCCATAGAACCACTTCAGGATAAAGGGTGGCAACAACGTGGTGAGTGCAATCACTATCACCATGCCCGCGTAGATCTCATTATTGAATATGCCGCTTACTCTTCCTAACTCGGCGAAAATGAGACCGACTTCACCACGGGGTATCATGGCCAACCCGATCGCCCAACGTGCAGGCCATGGTTCCTTGATAAGAAATGCGCCCACGATCTTACCAAGGATAGCCGCTAACAGCAGGGCCAGCGAAAATCCCCAGATAAAGGGCGAGCCCCAATCGATCTCGCGCAGGTTGAGGGAAAGTCCCACGAACACGAAAAATATCGGCGTAAACAGATGGACAATGGGTCTCATCTGAACCTCGATGCGGTGCGCGAAACGCTCATTGGCGTGCAGGGCGATACCCAACGGCAGGAAGAAACGCCTCGACAGAGCCAGGCCGGCGGCAAAGCCGCCAAGCAACTCCGGTGCGCCCAAGGCATGTGCCAGCCAGGCGAAGAACAGCACCAGCGAAACGATGGTGGTAGGAAGCAGGCCGGGAATCACACTGACCTCATCGAACCGCTTGATGATCAATGAGATCAACTTGGCGGCTATGGGCGCCAGGACGAAAAACGCGCCCACAAACACAAGCACCTTGCCGGCGTTGAGCAAGCTCACCCCGCCGCCGATGGAGAACTCGTAGAGTAGCGCTAACAGCATCACACCCAGCACGTCGTCCAATACGGCTGCACCCAATACGATCTGCCCCTCGGGGGCCTGCTGACGTTTGAGGTCAGACAATACACGCACGGTAATGCCGATGCTGGTAGCCGTCAGCGTGCCGCCGATAAACAAGGACACCAGCAGCGACAGGCCGAACACCCAGTAGCCCAGCGCAAAACCTAATACCAGCGGCAACACAAAGCCTACCGTGGCAACCACGAGAGACTTGATACCGGTGCGCACCAGGCGTTTGACGTCGGTTTCCAAACCAACCTCGAACAGCAACAGGATAATGCCGATCTCCGCCATCAGCTTGATGGCCTCGACCGGTTCGATCCAGCCCAGCAGGCTTGGCCCCAATACCACGCCAGCCAACAGTTCGCCAATCACCGCTGGCGTATGAAGTCGCGTCGCCAGTTCCGCGAATACCCGTGCCATCAGGAGAATGACGAGCAGGTAAAGAAAAAACTCATTGGTTTCCATCAAAAAATCTCCCGGGTATCGTCGCTCACTGACTCATCTCAGCCAGACAAATCCGCTTACGCCAACCAGCATCGATGCGGCCAAAAACCCCCGTCTTCGCCATCAGCAGATATTCCGGTTGACCAGCAAATAACCCCATCCCGGCGTTGGCAAGATCAGGGACTTTACGCGCATCGCGAGCAAGCTCAATAAACGTCCAGTCGGGGATGATCTCTTTAATCGGTGTGAGATCAAGCTCACCTGCATAATCGACCGTGGCAAGATCCCAAAACAGGCCCTTGGTGAACATCGGTAATTCGTGCGCAAGCGCTGTTATTCATGCATACCGATAACGTTTGAGGCTGCCATGTGGCGATTCTTCAGTTCAACGTAGTGTTTTACCGAATAGTTTAAAAAGGCTTGCTCTTTTTTGGTAAGCGCACGGCCGCGCTTGGCCGGTACGCCAACCCAGAGGTAGCCACCTTCCAGGTCCTTGCCGGGACTAACCAGGGCCCCTGCGGCCACGATGGCGCCACTGCGCACCACGGCACCATCCATCACGGTGGCGCCCATACCGATCAGGCAACCATCCTCGACAACGCAGGCATGCAGAATCGCCTTATGGCCCACAGTAACATCGGCACCGACGCTGCAGGAAAACCCCCCGGGCGCAAACTCGCTGTCGTGCGTCACGTGCAGCACCGAACCATCCTGGATGTTGGTCCGCGCACCAATCCTGATCGGGCTGATATCACCGCGCACGACCGTCATTGGCCAGATCGATGCATCGTCATCGATTACAACGTCGCCGATCACCAACGCATGTTCATCCACAAAGGCGCTCCTTGCGATCCTCGGCCTAAAGTCCTCGAAGGTACGGATGGTCATAGTGCGTCCTTAAGTTATCCCTGAAATTAGATACCACTGCGGTCAGGCGGCATCCAGTGCGCCGCCGCAACTACTGCCCTGCCCTGCGGTACAACCAAAGCAATGATCGGCCACCACAATAGGCAAGTGTTCTAAATCATGCCCGTCAAGATCACGAATATTCATATTCGCGCAACCGTTAATTTTTGCTGGCAGGCCCAGCATCTGGTTGAAATCACAATCGTAGACATAACCTTGCCAGTCGACGCTGATCAGGTTACGACACATCACGTTCGCGAGATTGTTGTCCTGGTGGGCATGTTTGAGCAGCGTGAGATACTCATCAAACTGGCCATGCGAGATGAGCGTTGAGCCAAACCGGTTAATGGGCATGTTGCTGAGTGTAAAGAGTTCGTTGAATACCACGTTGTACTGTTCGGCCAGAATCCGCTTGTAGTCTGCATGAAGCACGCATTGCGACGGTGGCAACGTTGGCCCCTGTGGATTGTAGACCAGGTTTAATACCAATCCCTGGTTATCCTGGCCATAACCAAGCGTATTTAACAAACGAAGCGCATCAATACTTTTATTAAAAACCCCCGCGCCGCGCTGGGCATCGACATTGTCCATCAGGTAACAGGGCATGGAAGCAATAATTTCAACGGCGTGATCAGCAAGAAATTGTGCCGTGCCCTTTTGGCCTTGCTCGAATAATACGGTCAGGTTGCAGCGGTCGATAACATGCATATCCAGCCCACGTGCCGCCTGAACGAGTCTGCAAAAATGCTGGTTTAACTCTGGCGCGCCACCGGTAATATCCAGCGTGCTGATACATGACCTGCTCAGAAACCGAATAACGGCATCAGCCGTGTCTTCATCCATTGCTTCTGTTCGGGTGGGGCCTGCATTGACATGACAATGCAAGCAGGACTGATTACAACGATAACCCACATTGACCTGAAGGGTATTAAGCGTTGCGCGCTTAATCGCTGGAAATGTGCCGGAGCCAAGCCTGGGTAATACATTGTGCATCGTTATTTCACCGCCTTGTCGATAACCAAGATGATCAGGTCTTCCGTTTCTTTATAATACCGGTTCCGCGGGATTGTTCTTGCCAATGATGGCCGGACGGGCATATAACACCTCGGTAATCGATACCAGTGCGCTCATGGCTCATTTCATCCTGACATGTCATACAATATGCTAACTATATCTCCGGCCCGTGACACGACCAAGTGTTCAAACAGCGGCAGTTAGACCACAATCTCTAAGGTTTTGCGCCCGAACCTGATTGCATGCGATGATTATTCATGCCAAAACGTATGTGACTCATGACTAACACAGCAAAACCCGGTTTTCCCGCCACCCGCATGCGGCGCATGCGGCACGATGATTTTACCCGCCGCCTGATGCGTGAAACCACGCTTTTGGTGGATGATCTGATCTATCCGGTGTTCATCTGCGAAGGCAAGAAACGCCGTGAACCCATTGCCTCCATGCCGGGCATTGAACGACTGAGTATCGATGAACTGACCCGTGAGGCGGAGGGCTGGGCCGGGTCGGGTCTGCCGGCCATAGCGCTTTTTCCGGTGCCGGATCCCGGTGCCAAGAGCGAAAATGCGGCGGAAGCCTACAACCCGGACGGTCTCGCCCAACGCGCAGTTCTGGCAGTCAAACAGGCCGTGCCGGAACTCGGCATCATTACCGATGTGGCGCTGGACCCGTTTACCACGCATGGCCAGGATGGCCTGATCGATGAAACCGGGTATGTGATGAATGATGAAACCATCGAGATCCTGGTCAGGCAGGCACTGTCGCATGCCGAAGCCGGGGCCGACATCGTCGCACCCTCGGACATGATGGACGGACGCATCGGTGCCATTCGGGCGGCCCTGGAGTCACAGGGCCTGATTCACACACGTATCCTCGCCTACTCGGCCAAATACGCGTCCAGTTTCTACGGCCCGTTCCGCGATGCCGTGGGTTCCGCTGCCAACCTTGGTAGCGGAGATAAATCGAGCTACCAGATGGACCCTGCCAACAGCGATGAAGCCTTGCGGGAGGTCGAACTTGATCTTGGCGAAGGCGCCGACATGGTCATGATCAAACCCGGGTTACCCTGTCTTGATATCGTTCGGCGTATCAAGGACCGGTTCGGCGTACCCACCCTTGTCTACCAGGTCAGCGGCGAATACGCGATGTTGAAGGCCGCCAGCCAAAACGGCTGGCTGGATGAACAGGCCTGCGTGCTTGAGTCGCTGGTCGCCATCAAGCGCGCCGGCGCCGATGCCATCCTGTCCTATGCCGCAATCGATGCACTCCGCTGGCTAGCACAAGAACGCTAGTGAGCACGTGGAATTTCCCTTTCCGGACGGCCGATGTAAAACCCCTGTGCCCGGGTAAACTTGAGTGCACGGATCGCATCAAGCTGTTCCTTGGTTTCAATGCCTTCCGCGATTAAATCGAACCCTGATTCAGCAATGAGCACAGCAAGTGAACGGATAATGCCGCTTTCCCGCTGTTCTCCCGTGAGGCATTGCACCAGTGAAATATCGAATTTCACGCTATCGACCGGCATCTCGGCCAGATTACGGAGCGAAGAAAAACCGCTGCCGAAATCGTCCAGGCTGATTGAAAACCCGGCATCGCGTAAATGTCTTAAATGCTCGGAGATTGTATGTAGTCGCGTGATCAGTGCCGACTCTGTAATCTCAAGCGTTAATGGGTGCTTGCTATTATAGTCGATCAATTCACGCAGTTTTCGTTCCACCAGCTCATCTAAAATACTGGTACCGGAAAGATTGATCGCTATACCAACACCATTCGGAATCACGCCATTTTCCAGGTCGGCCATTGCACTGCTAATAACCGCTAAATCGAACTCCACCTCCAGGCGCCTGTTTTCAACGATTGGAAATATACTGGGCGGTTCAAGCAAATGTTTTTCATCTTCTATTCGCGTTAACGCTTCATAATAAACCACTGTGCCATCCTGTACATTAATTACAGGCTGGTAGTACAACTTCAAGCCTGTACCGTCTTCAATCACTTTATTAACCGACTCCGCCAAGCGGTTTGAAAAGAGCGACAGTGAATCGGTTAGCATACTGTCCTCATACACTGCAATCTTGCTATGTCCTGGCCGTTTGGCGTAATACAAGGCCGTATCCGCCTCACGTTGTAACTCGTATAACCGCTCCACATCTGTAGCACGAGTATGCGCCACACCGATACTGATCCTAACCGGTTCTCCAATCCCCATTCTTTTATAATTTCGTGATTCGATACGTTGCCGGCACCGTGCTGCAATACCTTCGACAAACTTGGGTTCGCTATCTAACAAAACTGCAACGAATTCATCTCCGCCTAAACGATACAACTTGTCACCTTGCCGCAAGGCATCCTGAATATCGTTGACAACCGCAATCAATATCCTGTCACCAACGTCATGTCCGTAGGTATCATTTAAGACTTTGAAACGATCGATATCAAATATCAGCAATGAAACGTCAATACGACGGTGTTCGGTCACTGACAGGATATTTATCCAGTCGGAGTCATAGGCACGGCGGTTAAAAGAACCCGTTAACGAATCATAATGCGCCAAAGTCCATAGTTCGCGGTTCTTCTGATCAAGATCCTCATACGCGGCACTGAGTTTTTGCCGGTACTCTTCCAGTGACATAACCACCTTGGACAACTCCTTGATTGGTAAGGCGCCGCCCAGCACTGGATCGATTTGTTCTCGCTTGCCACTTCTCAATGCGTCAATGTATCTGGATAGACCTGTCAAAGGCCGCTCAAGCAGGTACGCCATAAATAGATAAATGGCAAACGAAAACCCTGCAAGTATGGAACCAAACAGGAGCAACATGCCGATTGTTGAACGGCCCCATGCATCAATAACCGGGTTTTGCAGCAGTTCGTATTCGACCCTGCCTGGAGCCTGCTCAACTGTAATGCGTTCATCCTTGCCGATATCGAATCGCAGTGTATTGAGATCTACAAATCGCGTGTTATAGACGGATTTCAACATGGCGATAAAATCGAGTTGAACGCCAACAAACCCTTGCGGGTCCGGGTCATCAGCAGCAGCCTTGAAGGGCGCTACAGCCTGCATTCGAACGCCGTCATCGGTCAGCTGAAGCCAGGCGCTTTCCTCGAATACGTGTAATTGTTTCGGCAGCTCACGGCCGGGCGTTTTGGCTAATGCCGCTCCATAACGGGTATACAGTTCAACCGCTTCGAGCGCTGCATGCTGAACGCCGCCACTGGGTGCACGGTTATCACGCCAGTAATCGTAAAAGGCGGGATTCGCCAACTGTTGTTTTGCTTCATCCATAGAAGCAATCGACCTGGCAATAACCAATGCCTGATTTTGTGCGGCACGGAATGCATCGGTGATCTCGTCCTTTGAGATCACCCTGTTTAATCGTTCTATATCGGCGGAGGCAACTTCGTATCGCGTGTAGGAATACCAGCCAAGCAATATAAACACCACCACGATAATCGTGATGAAACTCAAGGTATAGGTCTTGATGGAGCGTGTCTGCATCGTAGTTATTTGCCGTCAAGCCATTCGATGACCCGGTCATACAGATCGAATTCAAACGGGCTGTTAAAAAAATGGTCGGCGCCCGGAATCGTTACCACATGGGCGCCCCGATTGGCCATCAGCCTTGGCCACTCGATACCCATTGCCACGTCTGCGCTCCCCTGCACAATCATATTCGGCAACTTTAATCGGGCTAGTATCTTCAGGATTTCCGCGCGCGTGTACCGCGCAAAACCTTCAAAGGCCTCTGGTGTTGCCGGGTAGCGCTTGCAATAGGACAGTGAATATTCCTTTAGCCCGGGATAGGACAACGGCCTGCCAATACCGGGTCTTAAACCCAGCATGCTGAGCAAGATCACAGCTTCAAACGTCTGTTTATGATCCTTACCGGTCGCATAGGCCAATAATTGCACGCTACCGCTACTATGGCCGATACCAATCACACGTTTGTGTCCTTTTTCATGTAGCCAACCAACCCAACGATCGATCTCACCGAGATCCTCCTCGAACGTCTGTGTGTGCACGGCCTCACAGGAAAGACTTTTTGAACGCCTGTTAATGCCAAGCGACAATGTAGGTAACAACACTGTATAGCCTTCATCATGCAGTGTATTGGCAAGATTTTGGATGGTGGAAAATGTACGGGTCTGAAGAAACCCGTGCAGAATTAACAATGCAGGTTTGTCTGCATCACCGGCCCTGTAATCGGCCAACGCAACAATATTCGGTTGTACGACAAGCTCGACCACATCGGCTGAGACCGTATTGGTAATGGTGCCTGAAATCCCATAGAACAGCATGGACAGTGCGCCAAGGGATAACCTGCGCAACCACATCAACCTGTACGGGTTGTCTGTCAAACCGATCGCGCCCGGGCTTGGTTGGTGATCAGATGTATACACCTTGCCATATCACCCACTTTGGTCGTTAGGTCCAGCTCATTATCATTATTGCATCACGCTGATACCATGCGTATGCGCTGGACTAATAGTACTTTATTTCAGCGGCCGTTGTGATAGGCGGGGCTTAGGTCATGCACAGACTGGATCATGGCTGCGGCATGTGCTGGTTCGATATCCGGAAGAATACCGTGACCGAGATTGAATATGTGTCCGGTTCCGTGGCCATACGATTCC
>BTQO01000034.1:0-9553 GCA_036985915.1 Gammaproteobacteria bacterium
TTACGGCGCATCCGTCACTCATTTGAGTAAACCCGGCTGTACAGGGTATCCATAGCCATGGCTTCGGAGTTTTACATAGATAGAGCAGAACAGTTGCTGTAACCCGTTTATTTAATCTTAATGTGCGGGTTTCCGATCCGTCGCAATGGAACCTCGTCGGTTAATATCGAGGTTAAGTTGCCGGGACTATCTGCCAGGTCGAATTTTATTATGTATATGTTATTGGAGGTAACAAAGTGCAAGCACTTGCAGATGAAGAAAGAACATCGGAACCAGAACCAGGAAGAAAATTTATTAACAAGCAATGGATTGCGGCTGTAATATTTTTATTGGCAGCACTGTATGTTTCTTCAGTTGTCCCAACCATAGAGATCGCGTGGATGAGCGGCGTATTGCTGCTCACAATATATTTATTTGTCTTCGAGGTAGTTGGTGTAGACGTAGCCGCCGCTACAGTGATGGTTCTGCTGGGACTGACCTCGTTGTTAGCACCCATTATGGGTTTAGAGCAAGGACTGGTAAACACGAGAAATTTGTTTGATGGGTTTTCATCAAATGCTGTTATCTCCATTATTGCCATAATGATCATAGGCGCTGGACTGGATAAGACTGGCATTATGAGCAAGGTAGCCGGATTTATTCTACGTGTAGGTGGAACAACCGAGAAGAGGATCATCCCTATCATATCTGGGACAGTCGGGGTTATTTCCTCATTCATGCAGAACGTGGGCGCAGCAGCGCTATTCCTGCCGGTAGTAAGCCGCATATCAGCACGTTCCGGTTTACCGCTTTCCAGGTTGCTTATGCCCATGGGTTTTTGCGCCATCCTGGGCGGTACTGTCACCATGGTTGGTTCCAGTCCGTTGATCTTGTTGAATGACCTGATTCTCACATCAAACAAGGCCTTGCCCCCTGATCAGCAAATGGAAACCTGGTCGTTATTCTCTGTTACGCCTGTGGGATTGGTGTTAGTAGCTACAGGAGTCATCTATTTCATGCTGTTTGGTCGTTTCGTGCTTCCAGTTACTCGTAAGGGAGAAGGCGTAAGCGGCGGCGATACCATGAAGTATTTCCAGGATGTGTATGGACTTGATTACGATTTGTTCGAGGTTGTGGTGCCAGCTGAAAGTGATCTGGTGGGCATGATGATTGATGAAGTTGAGCACAAGGAACGCATCCGGGTTATTGCCGCGAGTTCCGGGGGAGCTGTGAAAATAGGCTCGGGTGGGTTGTCGCGTGATACGGGCATGCAAGCGGGCAGTGTCCTGGGCGTTCTCGCCTCACCCGAACATTTCCTGGCCTTTGTTGAAAAGCATGGCTTGGAATTACGCAGCGTAATCGAAACATTCATCGAAGCATTGGCAGCCACCAAGGCTGGTATTGCTGAAATTGTGATTCCTCCAGGTTCGCAGTTGATCGGCAAAAGTGCCCGGGATATTTGGATGCGGAAGACATACGGTATTGCTCTAGTCGCTTTGCATCGTGATGGCAATACCTTACGCGAGGGAGAGGGTATCCGGGATTTACCGTTTAAAGCCGGAGATACCATGGTGGTGCATACAACCTGGATTGCGTTGGCGCGTCTTGAGAAGAACCGGAACTTCGTTGTTGTAACTACAGAGTTTCCTCATGAAGAGCTTCGTCCCCAGAAAGTTGGCTGGGCAGGTTTATTTTTTGCAATTGCCTTGGGGTTGGTATTGTTTACTGATTTACGTCTTTCGATCGCATTGATGACTGGCGCAATTGGCATGGTGCTTTCCCAGGTACTGACCATCGAGGAGGCCTATGAGGCAGTGAGTTGGAAGACGGTTTTTCTGTTGGCGTCGCTAATTCCCCTGGGGCTTGCAGTTGAAACTACGGGAACCGCGAAATGGATTGCCGAACAGGTGTTGATGGTTGTTGGTGACATGCCACCCTGGGTGATACAGGCTTCGGTCGCAGTACTGGCCACCTTTTTTACACTGGTAATGTCGAATGTTGGCGCCACAGTTTTGCTTGTGCCCTTGGCTGTGAATATTGCAATTGGGGTTGATGCAGATCCAGCTGTATATGCAATGACTGTTGCAATTGCTACTTCTAATTCCTTTCTTATTCCTACTCATCAGGTAAATGCACTGATAATGGGTCCCGGGGGTTACCGTGTGCCAGACTTTATGCGCGCTGGCAGCGTCATGACCATTCTTTTCCTGATAGTGATGATGGTCATGATGAGTATTGTTTTTTAGAATATAGATTCGTATGAAAATTTTTATACAGGCCATCATTACCCTGGCAGTATTTTTCGTCTCCTCAGCAACCTTTGCATCAGCATCCCCTGGTGTGAGTGTTGAGAGTTTGTCTTTTACTAATCATTGGGTTGGTTATGTGAGCCTGGGTATTTTTATGATTGCCTATGCGTTGGTGATTGCAGAGGAATATATCCATCTACGCAAGTCAAAGCCGGTGATCATCGCTGCCGGTGTGATATGGGGCATGATTGGTTATATCTATACAAGCCAAGGTTTGGGTCACGTAGCAGGAGAAGCCGCGCGGCACAATCTGCTGGAATATGCAGAACTTATGCTTTTCCTGCTGGTTGCCATGACTTATATAAATGCCATGGAGGAGCGGAATGTATTTGCAGCACTAAGATCCTGGCTGGTGCAGCGAGGTTTTTCCCTAAAGCAAATATTCTGGTTAACGGGTTTACTGGCATTTTTCATTTCGCCCGTTGCAGATAATCTAACCACTGCATTGTTGATGTCTGCGGTCATTATGGCGGTTGGAGAGGGTAACAAGCGTTTTATCGGCTTGGCATCCATCAATATTGTGGTTGCTGCAAACGCCGGTGGTGCATTCAGTCCCTTCGGGGATATTACGACGCTGATGGTTTGGCAAAAAGGCGTACTTGATTTCGGGACATTCTTTGCGCTGTTTATCCCCTCGTTCGTAAATTTTCTTGTGCCGGCAATAATCATGCAGTTTGCATTACCGAAAGAGAAACCCGTAGCGACCCAGAAGACTGAACAGACTAAGCGGGGCGCAAAACGGATTATTGCGCTGTTCCTGTTGACAATTATCACTGCGGTAGGATTCCATAACTATCTTGGTTTGCCACCGGTACTGGGTATGTTGACAGGGCTCGGTTACCTGCAAGTCTTCGGATTTTATCTACGCATAACTTTCAGGTTTGTGAAACCACGAGCTCGGGGTGCGAAAGACGAGAAAGAAGAGTTGCGACATGACAAAGTAATGGGAAGTGTGGTGCCGTTCGATGTGTTCAACAGGGTTGCGAGAGCGGAATGGGATACATTGTTGTTTTTCTATGGTGTTGTCATGAGTGTTGGAGGTCTGGGGTTTTTGGGCTACCTGGCGCTGGTATCAGATTTCATGTACAGCGGATGGGGTGCTACTCAGGCCAATATTGCAATTGGCCTGATCTCGTCAATTGTCGATAACATACCCGTGATGTTTGCGGTGCTCACGATGCAACCCGAGATGTCGCAAGGACAGTGGTTGCTGGTAACCTTGACCGCAGGTGTCGGTGGTAGTCTTCTTTCGATTGGTTCTGCTGCTGGTGTAGCGATTATGGGCCAGTCCAAAGGTAACTATACGTTCTTTGGTCATTTAAAATGGATGCCTGCGATCGCTGCCGGCTACATTGCCAGTATTGCGACCCATATGTGGCTTAATGCAGAATTATTCCTGCAGCCTTGATTGTTTGCACGCATTAAGCATTAGTTTCTTGCAAGGCGTGCAGGGTTAAAAACAAGCTGATCCTGGCATTGCCGCTTCTTTGTACGCTCATTTTTCTTAAAGCTATGCTGCAAAATCCTGATGATACGCATTCGTACTAGCAATGTCTGGCATGCACATTAAATATTAGTATTGAATAAAGAATATTGCGGGCAGGTAATTTCTGTGCTCTGAACAACAGGTCAGTCAATATGCCATGAAATATTGTCACGAACTACATTATTCGGCGATATTCCGGTCCATGTAATATAAAATTTGGGTTTACTATCATAACCAGCGATGAGCTGGATACTCGCCATGGATAAGACGTTGCATGCTGGCCGCAAAGATCTGTCTGCCCCAGCGGAATTCCTTGAACAGCACGATAAATCGCCACGTGTCGCGTAGCACCTTGATACGATCACGCACGGATAGCGCCATGAGTGCCGCAGGAAAGTCCGCTTCATGTGGTTTGCCAAAAGCAATCATTAAAGGATTCCATTGATCCGTGGTACGACGTACTTCTGATGAAATCATGTGCCGGTATAGTTTTTGCACGGGTTGATTACGACAGCGCGCCTCAACCACCGCTTCTCCTGCAATAGCCCCTGAATGCAGGGCACAACTCATGCCTTCGCCGATCATATTTATAAAACCGGTGCTTTGACCGGTGAGCAGCACATTTCCCTTTCCGAAGATGTAGCGATTGATCAATGACGGGCCGAAGTTTTCGGCACAACCTTCATGGTCCGGGTCGGCAGGTTTGAGTTTGACGCCGTGTTTTTCTTCCAGGTAGGCAGCAACATGTTCGTGCCGTGCGTTGAAGTTATCGCCACGTTTAAAACCAACGCCAACGATTTGCCTGCCGTCACGGTTATGGCTCCACGTGTAGTGTCCCAGTTCCGGGTGGAGCCAGAAATGAAAGTAATCTCTATCCAGCGGGCACTCGATGATTTCGTGGAATTTTTGCCCAACGAAGAACCAGGGAATCTGCTGGTTGTATTCAGGGTACACAGCCTTGCGCACCGGTGAGCTTGGCCCATCCGCACCGATTACATGACGCGCGCGCAATTGAAAGGTTTCTCCACCAGTCTGTCGTGCGGTGACAACAACATCCTGACCCCGGTCTTCCAGGCCAATCATTGAAGTCTTGTCGAGTATTTCTGCGCCGCTGCGCTTGATAGCCCAGTAGTCTGAATATTTGCGGTGAAGATGAGGTGTAGTGCCGCCGAAAAAGTCCATTGGCAGGGACACCATGCTTGGGAAGTGAAAGGTGACACCGCGACACCAGGTGGGCTCATGCAATGCTTGTCGTGGTAATGGGCCGAAGTTTTCAATAAAAAAGCGATAACCGCGCGGTGACAGGATGCCGCTACAGATTTTGTGTCGTGGCAGTTCCTGTTTCTCCAGTATCAGGGTCTCAAGGCCGGCATCAACCATGCGCTTGGCAGCCGCTGCGGCTGCCAGGCTGGCACCGACAATGATGACATCTAGCGACCGCATCTGGCTCTCCCATTGCTTATTCGAACGCAATTGTTCATGCGTTAAGCTCTGCAATATGCACAACCGGTTTATCGCATACCTTGGCCATTACCGCGCCGTCTTCGAGGTTTTCCACCACAATACGGTCGATCGTTTTACCCGCGAGGATCCAGTCACCTTGTGCCCGCGTGTCGAAGTTTTTGGCATGCGAAAAGGCATTGCCGCCTACACCGCCGGTTGGTATGGCAAGCCGTTGCAGGTCCAGGTTAAGTTCGCAACCATGTGCGCGCTGTAACTCATCGTAATGGGTCACCAGTGTATCGAAATCCGTGTGGTACGCGCGGCTTTCAATGACATATAAATCAGTGTGACGTAATTGCCGGCGTATTCGTTTCAGGCTGCTTAACGCCTGGCCCAGGGTAGCGATCTTTATTTGTGGCAGCCACTTGTGTAGCGCATGTTTGAGTAAGCCGTCACTAACAATAAGTAAAGAGGTTTTTTGTACGGATTTAAGGAACTGTTGCAGACGTGCATTTGGAATTTCAACACCGGCTTCAAGCGCCAGGGTAATATCCCAACCGTCATCATCGGCCAGTGCAACCTTGCTATCACTGTCTAGTAACGTGATGATCTTGTTTAATAATTCCTCGTTTTTACGCAGGGTTTTGCCAGCCAGTAGCAAATTGGCCGCTTCTGAGGATGCTGGGCGTATACGCTGTTGTTCATCAAGCAGTAGTGCCTGAATGCGTTTGTTTGCCGTTTCCTGATCACCGTTTGTTACGGCCTTGCGGCGGAGCATGGTGAGCATTTCAATCAGATCGATGTTCTCAGGACAGATTGACGCACAGGCGCCGCACAAAAAGCAGCTGTAGAGTGCATGCGCATGAATTTTTCCGCCATATTGCAAGGATTTGGCATGGCCATGGGGCGTGTAACACACGTCACGGTGTTGTTGCCATACCGGGCATACCAGCGCGCAAAGGCCGCAGCCATGACAATGGTTGTAGTCTTTTGATGAATTAGAAAATAACATCGCGGTTTAGGATCATGGCGGGATCGGCTGCGCGTTTCAAAGCCAGGTGTTTATCGACCACCTCGTTGCCCAGTGCACGTCTGATATAGCCTTTCATCATGCCGCCAAAACGGTAATAACTTGTGCCCATATCAACACCGATATCGTATATGGCGTTTTTAAACGATTGCAGGTAGTCACGGCTGTAACTTTCTTCGTTGTCCAGCATGGGCTCAAATTCGCAACCATAACTCCATCCCTCGCTGTCAGGAGGAATACTGGACAGCTCATAATGTGGCCGGTGCTCCGGACGCAGTTTGATGCCAACGCAATATAGAGTGTAGCGTGGAAAAAAACGCTGGCATACAGCATTACCCCGTTCAACCACCTCGACGAATTTCTCAACGTTGGCGGCAATATCCGGGATCACCATATTCTGGTGACCCCAGTGTTTCCAGACAGCGCGTGAGAACACAACGGCGCGGTCAACGATAGCCCCTTGACGCATGTGATGGGCCGGTTGCAGGTCCGGGAATAGGGCGCGTTTTCTTTGCCATAAAAATAGCGACTCTTTGATGCGCCATGGATGAAAGAGATAGTAACCGGCCAACCGAAGTCCGAAACCCAGTTCGCCAAACCCCCTGAGGCGTTCCCGCCATGTGTTCATGAAGGCCTGTTCGCGTGTTTCGCTGTCAAAACCAACCAGCAGGGTGATCGCCTTGTCCATCATGGTGAGAATCCCGCTGTAGTCACTGGCACCGTTTCGATCGAGTTCCATAAGGTCTTCGATGGCGCATTTGAGTGAACGGTAGTAGAAATACTGCATGCGCATGGGTGTGAAGGGCCGAATCTTTAGCGTTGCTTCGGTGATGACGCCAAACTGCCCATAGCCCAGGATTACGCGCTGAAACAGTTCGGGGTGCTCATCGTCGGAGCACTCGACGATCTCGCCGGTTGGTGTGACCACTTGCAGCGACAGCGCCTGATCGGCACTGCAGCCATATTTGGCAGAGTTCACATCAATACCACCCACGCCCAGTGTGCCACCAACCGAAGAGGTAAGGTTGAGTGGTGCGGAGAGGTAATCCAGGCCCTGTTTTCGGAGCACTTCAGCCAGGCGATGCCAGAAAATACCAGCCTCGGTACGCACGGTGAGCGCATCCTTGTCGATGTGCACAACTCGGCTCATGCCGGTCATGTCGAGCAACAGACCACCGAAGGCCACCGACTCCCCCTCGGTGGTGAGCCCACCGCCGCGTGTTGAGACGGGGACCCGGTAGCGCTGCGCCAGGCGGAGTACGGTTGCGACCTGTTGTGCATTGCGCGCTACGACAACCCCGTTAGGCATGCCATGGGCCAGTCCACCTGCATCGGTCACATAGATACCCCTGGTGCCACGGTCTGCGCGCACTTCAATAGCCTCGGCGCGCAATGCAGACACATAATCATCCCACTGCGCACCTTGCCAGCGGGAGGGGTTGGTTTGCTGCCTGGGAATCCCCTGTAGGGCATCCGGGGCAACAGGATCGGGGGGTAGGTCGCCTAATTCAACGGAGGGTATTTCCAAGTTCGATCACGCGGTTTAATTCAGAGATGCAGATCAGTTTAGACGAAATGCCCACGGGGATATAGCTACATACCTGTTAGCGGGCAGCATAATTCGAGGCCCAATTTAACTTAAGTATTATATTTAAGGAAGCTTATGAATAATTCCATCTATGAATTATCAGTGCACGGAAAACGAAAGCAAGTTTCCGTTTTCCTCGCAACTTCGAGAACAATCAGATAGCCCAAACAGTGAAGATTAGATAAAATAAGCGCTATCAGTTCTGATCATACATGACCATATTTACCTGGAGACATGCGGATTTTGCCACTCACACCCCGTCATAAATTATTATTATTCATACTCTTCTTTTGTGCCGGGCTTTACATTTTCTGGAGCCTGGAGACAAAAGGAATCCTTGAAGCCTTTCAGGATGGTATAACGCTGAAAAGCTATATTGCCGGCTCAGGTATATTCGGTCCTTTCTTTATTATCTTATTTATGACGGTTGCCATTTTAATTAGTCCGATACCCAGCGCCCCTATTGCATTGGCATCTGGCGCTGCTTACGGTCATTATTTAGGTTCAATTTATGTGTTAATTGGCGCTGAGGTTGGCGCAATTTCTGCGTTCATAATTGCACGTGTACTTGGGTGTGACGTGGTACGTGCTTTATATAAAGGTGATGTTCCTTTCAAAAAATTAAACACACAAAATGCCCTAATGGGCATGGTATTTTTGTCGCGATTAATGCCATTTATTTCTTTTGATATAATTAGTTATGCAGCCGGCCTGACGTCGTTAAGTTTTTGGCGTTTCGCATTGGCGACTCTTGCAGGAATTGCACCGGCCAGTTTCCTGTTGGCTCATGTTGGTAGTGAATTAGTGGCGACTGAAATAGAGCGTGTACTAATCGCTGTCCTTATTATCGGACTTATTGGCATTGCACCGATCATAATGCAATTGCTGCGCAATCGATCAGGCCAATAAAGGGCGGTTTCGGATAATAAGTGCAATTCCTGACGAAGGTGGCCAGCTGATGTAGTTCGAGCATGGGATCGAAAAGTATTATTTGGACGCGTGAGCATGCTTGATATATTGTTCAGGCTGTGTTTTGAACCGGATCAGACAACGTTCAGAACAGAACATGTATGCTTCATTCTTGTATATGGTTTTAATATTAGCCTTCCATTCATCTACTCGCATCCCGCATACCACATCACGCACCCAGGAATGCTGTTCGGATTTACGATCACGTAGCTCTCCATCTTCCAGCCACATGATGCGATCTGCAATATCTTCGACACGAGGGTCATGTGCGACTAAAATGACAGAATAACCTTTAATTCGGGTAATATCATGCAGAATCATCATAACTTCCTGACCCGTTTGTGAATCCAGGTTACCTGTCGGCTCATCGGCTAAAATCAGTTTTGGTTCATTGATGAGTGCCCGCGCGATGGCAACACGTTGTTTTTCTCCACCGGATAACGTCTGAGGTAATGCATGGCGGCGGTGTTCCAGGCCAAGTTGTTCGATTAAATTAGAAGCACGATGCCGTGCGTGGCTAATTTCTTCTTTTCTTAATTGCGATGGAAGCAATATATTTTCTTCCACAGTTAATGCATCAAGCAAGTTGAAGGTCTGGAATATAAATCCTATCTTCAAGGCACGAATTGCAGGCAATTTATATTCTTTAAGTCCAGTAATATTAACGCCATCAATTTCTACAGAGCCCTCAGTAGGATGAAGCAATCCACCAAGCATCGATAACAAGGTTGTTTTTCCTGAACCAGATG
>BTQO01000035.1:0-9391 GCA_036985915.1 Gammaproteobacteria bacterium
TTCTGGATAGCAGCTTTGTCAACCGCGACCCGTTTTTTATCAAATGGTTGCCACCGATTATCGTACTCATCTTCGTAGTAAAAGGTGTTGCGTCATTTACAGCCCAATACTGTAATGCATGGGTCGGTCGCAAGATTGTGACTGCGTTACGCGGCGAGATGTTTCAACACATGCTTGAGCTTCCAACTGCTTACTATGACAGCGCATCATCAGGTGAGATGCTTTCCAGGTTTGCCTATAATACTGAGCAAGTGGCTGGCGCTGCGACACGTGCAGTCAACGTACTGATATCAGATTCGGTAAGAGTGCTATTGGCGATAGCGCTGATGTTTTATCTAAGCCCGTTACTTTCGCTCGGAATTCTCTTTATTGCACCACCCGTAGGCCTTCTAATGGCGGTAATTACACGCCGTCTCAGGAAGGTGAGCACAGGCATTCAGGACTCCATGGGTCAGATTACGCATGTTGCGGAAGAGGCAATCGAAGGAAACAGGGTTGTCAAGATATTTGGCGGTCAGGACTATGAAAATAAGCGTTACAAACGGGCGAACGAACAGACCAGACAATTGAACATGAAACTGGTTGTTACCGATGCACTGAATGTTCCTTTTGTGCAACTCATCACTGCAATAGTCATGGCATTTGTCATATATATCGTAACCTCGGATATGTTGAAGGTTAGTGTGGGTACATTTACTGCGTATGTAGCTGCAATGATGGTATTACTACCAGCGGTGAAACGACTGACCGCGATTAACGTTACATTGCAACGTGGCATAGCTGCCGGACAAAGTTTGTTTGATTTTCTGGCGATTGATTCGGAGCCAGACCTGGGCAAAGACACGCTGCTTGATATCAAGGGCGATGTATCGTACCAGCACGTCAGTTTTGCCTATAGCGTGGAAAAGGGTGATGTATTAAAAGATGTCAGCGTTCACGTGGATGCCGGAAAAATGGTGGCGTTCGTTGGTCATTCGGGTAGCGGAAAGTCAACCTTGGTCAATTTGCTCCCGAGATTTTATGAGATAAAGCGCGGTGCAATCCACATTGACGGGATAGATACGAAAACAGTCACGTTAACCAGCCTGAGAGAACAAATAGCATATGTGGGGCAAGACATTACGTTGTTTAACGATACCATCGCACGGAATATTGCCTATGGCAGACTGGAAGACACTGATCAGGAAAGTGTTACTAATGCGGCAACGAATGCGTATGCCACGGAGTTCATCGAAAAATTACCGGATGGTTTTGACACCCTTGTGGGTGAAGACGGGATTATGTTGTCTGGAGGTCAACGCCAACGCGTTGCTATTGCGCGCGCATTACTGAAGGATGCGCCGATACTGATCCTTGATGAAGCGACATCAGCACTGGACACCGAGTCGGAACGGCAGATTCAGGTTGCGTTGGAAACGCTTATGAAGGGTCGTACCACACTGGTAATTGCCCATCGTCTTTCAACGGTGGAAAAAGCAGACCGGATTTTTGTTATGGACAATGGTGAGATTGTCGAACAGGGAACGCATAGTGAATTACTGGCGATGAGCGGGCGCTATGCAGCTTTATATCAGATGCAATTCAGAGATAATTAACCAAAGATTATTTGGATTCATGAGCAGTTCACGATTGGAAAACATTTGGTATGAGGGCCGGCCGATATCATTGCTGCTGATACCCGTTTCATGGCTGTTCTGTTTGCTGGTGATGTTGCGCCGGGCGGCATACCGGGCAGGAATCTTAAGAACACATCGCATTGGTGTGCCCGTGATCATAGTTGGCAATCTGACCGTGGGTGGTACCGGTAAAACACCATTGGTGATCTGGATTGCAAACTACCTGACTGAGCATGGCATGCATCCTGGCATCGTCAGCCGTGGTTATGGCGGAAAAGCGCGACAATGGCCGCAGCAGGTCAGGCGCGACAGTGATCCGGTTGTGGTTGGTGACGAAGCCGTGCTGATCGCAAGGTACAGCAAGTGCCCGATGGCGGTAGGTCCTGATCGCGTTGCAGCAGCAAACGCCCTGATCAGTTCAAGCAATGTTGATGTCATCCTGTCAGATGACGGGTTGCAGCATTACAGGCTTGGCCGGGACATTGAGATATTGGTGCTCGATGGCATCAGACGGTTTGGTAACGGGTTTTGTCTGCCTGCAGGGCCGCTCCGTGAACCACTATCACGACGCGAGTTGGTAGATATGGTGGTTGTCAACGGGTTAGGCGGTCGCGGGGAACATTCGATGAATTATGAATGCGATGCCATCACGAATTTGCATGAACCACAAAAGCGCGCAGGGTTTGCAGATTTTGAGGGCAAGCTGGTGCACGCAGTTGCCGGTATTGCGTATCCTGAACGTTTTTTCTCCATGCTGCGTCGTAAAGGATTGCGCGTGATCGAACATATCTATCCCGATCACCACCAATTCACGGATAAAGATTTGCAGTTTGGAGATGTCGCACCGGTTTTAATGACAGAGAAAGATGCAGTGAAATGCGAACGTTTTGCAGCAGCGAACCACTGGTCGGTGCCAGTACGGGCCGTAGTGGATGATGCATTTGGTGTTCGGTTAAGTTCATTGTTGGCGGAGTATCAATCGTGAAATTTCATGTTGTTATTCCCGCACGTTATGCATCATCACGGTTGCCTGGCAAGTCATTGCTGGATATAGCGGGCAAGCCGATGATCCAGCATGTGTATGAGCGTGCACTGGAAAGCGGCGCGGAAGAAGTTATTGTCGCAACTGACGATCAGCGAATAGCCGATGCTGTTGGCGCATGTGGTGCAACGGTATGTATGACGCGTACTGACCACAAAAGCGGTACCGATCGAATTGCAGAAGTCGCAACAGCCAGACAATGGCCCGATGATCGGATTGTGGTCAATCTGCAGGGTGATGAACCAATGATGCCGCCCGGTTTGGTAAGCCGGGTTGCACATGAACTGCAAGCCGATGCTGATGCAGCCATGTCTACGGTGTGTGTATCAACACGTGATTCAGACGCAGTGTTTGATCCGAATATTGTTAAGGTAGTTATGGATGCATCTCAGCATGCATTGTATTTTAGCCGGGCACCCATACCGTGGAGTCGAGATACCTTTGCCGGTGGAGGACACACACTACCCGAGGGCGTTGATTACTATCGGCAGTTTGGATTGTATGCTTATCGTGCAGGTTTTTTGCGAATGTTTACTGGGTTGCCACATTGCCCGTTGGAAGATGTCGAATCGCTGGAGCAGTTAAGGGCGTTGTACCATGGCTACATAATCCGGCTCGCCGTCGTTGATCATGAGCCACCACATGGTGTAGATACGCCTGAAGACCTGAACCGTGCAATCGAGGCGATGACAGCGCTTTAATCGTCTTATCCTTACTAAATCTGATGATCAGGTCAAGCAATCCAGAATGAACCATGTCCAGTCACTATAAGATCGATCCAGGCGGGAAAATGACTGGTGCCATTCATGTACCAGGCGATAAATCGATATCTCACCGTGCAATCATGTTAGGCGCACTTGCGGACGGGGTTACGGAAATTGATGGTTTTTTAAATGGCGAAGATTGTATTGCCACCATCAATGCATTCCGTTCGCTGGGCGTCACAATTAAAGGACCTGATGATCGGTCGCATGTGACCGTCCACGGTGTTGGCTTATACGGCCTTAAGCATTCACCGACGATTCTTGATTTGGGCAATTCGGGCACATCCATGCGGTTACTGTCCGGTATTTTAGCCGCACAACCATTTGCCAGTGTATTGACCGGCGACGAGTCATTGCTGCAAAGACCCATGCAACGGGTCACGCAGCCATTGATCGGCATGGGCGCGAAAATCGAAACCACTAAAGAGGGAACAGCGCCGCTGCGCATCGGTGCTGTATCCGGTCTTAACGCGATTCATTTTGAGATGCCGATTGCCAGTGCACAGGTTAAATCATGCCTGCTGCTGGCGGGTCTGTATGCCAATGGCACAACCTGTGTGACGGAGCCGGCAATCACCCGGGATCATACCGGGCGAATGCTTGAAACCTTCGCCTGCCCCGTGCGCCGCGAGGGGAACACGGCCTGCATTGAAGGTCGGCACAGGCTCAAGGCCTGTAGTCTTCAGATACCGGCGGATATTTCATCAGCCGCCTTTTTCATGGTAGGTGCCAGTATCGCACCGGGTTCCGACCTGGTCATCGAAGGTGTTGGCATGAATCCGACCCGCACGGGGGTGATTGATATCCTGCGCTTGATGGGTGCGGATATCATGCTCACGAATCAACGGGATTATGGTGCCGAGCCTGTGGCGGATATTCGTGTCCGCCATGCCCCATTGCACGGCATCGACATACCACCCGCACTGGTACCCCTGGCCATTGATGAATTTCCGGCCGTGTTTGTGGCGGCGGCCTGTGCCGAGGGTGAGACCGTGTTGGCCGGGGCGCATGAACTGAGGGTCAAGGAAAGTGATCGTATTCAGGTGATGGCGGATGGCCTCACACGCCTGGGTATCAATGCTGAACCCACTGATGACGGGTTACGCATTCAATCCGGCCGGTTCCGTGGCGGCGAAGTCAATAGCCATGGCGATCATCGCATTGCCATGGCCTTTTCGGTGGCCGCTCTTCGCGCCACGGCGGCAATCACCGTAACGGATTGCGCCAATGTGGCAACCTCGTTTCCGGGCTTTGCCAAGACCGCCCGCAAGGCGGGCCTGTTGATTCAGGGATGAACAGCGTACCGGTGATCACCGTGGACGGACCCAGTGGTTCGGGTAAGGGCACGATTGCACAAGGGTTGGCAACTGAATTGGGCTGGCATCTTCTAGATAGCGGCGCGATCTACCGCGTGTTGGCGCTGGCAGCTGAGCAAACGGGCATAGCTGCCAACGATACCGCTCGGCTGGCCGCCTTGGCCGAAGCACTGCCCGTTACGTTTGAGCGGGCCGGCCAAGGGGTGCGCGCCCATCTGAAAGGCCAAGATGTAAGCGATCAGATTCGCACCGAGACCTGTGCGGCAGGTGCATCCAGGTTGGCAGCGATTGCGGCGGTGCGTAAGGCTCTGCTCGTAAGACAACGCGATTTTCGGGCACCACCGGGCCTGGTGGCCGATGGCAGGGACATGGGCAGCGTGGTTTTTCCGGATGCCCAGACCAAGATTTTCCTCATCGCAAGCCCGGCTGAACGGGCCAAAAGACGCTATAAGCAGTTGATCGAACAGGGAATTAATGCTAATTTAGGCAGGCTTGAGCACGATATTGCCGCGCGTGATGAACGTGATGCGGCCCGTGCGACAGCACCGCTCCTGCCAGCTGATGACGCGGTCGTTCTTGACTCTACCGGCCTCGCCATTCAGGACGTTCTCGACCGCGCGCTTGAGATTGCCCGCGAACGGGGGCTTGTGACAGGAGTGGGTACATAGGTGGGGGTGTCTGGCTATCCCGCATGCCAGCGACAGACACCATCCTGAACATTAATAGACCTGTGGTTGGTATGTGCGTGCGTTATTTGCGCCACAGCGATGGTTGCGCAGTCATCTGACTGCCTTGGTATTGAACTTAAATGACTGAATCATTTGCACAATTATTTGAAGAGAGCCTGGCGACGTTTCAGGCTCGTCCCGGCAGTATTGTCATCGGCACGGTTATGGATATCCGGCCCGATGTGGTCGTCGTCAATGCAGGCCTTAAATCAGAAGGGGTTATTCCGATCGATCAGTTTCGCATGGCTGATGGCGCGCTTGAGATCAATCTCGGTGATCAGGTTGAAGTCGCTGTCGATGCACTGGAAGATGGAACCGGAGAAACCCAGTTGTCCCGTGAAAAGGCACGGCGTGCCCGCGCCTGGGAAGACCTTGAAAAAATCTTTGATGCGGGTGAAACCGTTAACGGCATGATTACCGGCAAGGTAAAAGGCGGCTTTACCGTGCAACTGGGCGACATTCGTGCATTTTTGCCAGGTTCGCTCGTTGATATGCGCCCTGTGCGCGATCCCACCTACCTGGAAGGCAAGGATATTGAATTCAAGATCATCAAGCTCGATGCAAAACGCAACAATGTTGTGCTTTCAAGACGTGCGGTAGTCGAATCGGAATTCAGCGCCGAACGCGAAACGCTGCTGAAGAATCTGGAAGAAGGCGTCCTGCTCAAAGGTGTCGTCAAGAACCTTACCGACTATGGCGCATTTGTGGATCTTGGCGGTATTGATGGTTTGCTGCATATCACCGACATGGCCTGGAAGCGGGTCAAGCATCCTTCAGAGATGGTTGATGTTGGTGACGAGATTGACGTAAAAGTGCTCAAGTTCGATCGTGAGCGTAACCGCGTCTCACTGGGCATGAAACAGCTTGGTGCAGATCCATGGGAGGATCTGGAACGACGTTATCCGGTGAATACCCGGCTGTTCGGACATATTACCAATATCACTGATTACGGTTGTTTCGTGGAGATCGAGCCTGGTATCGAAGGTCTTGTGCACGTATCCGAGATGGATTGGACAAACAAGAACATTAACCCGGCCAAGGTTGTGCAAACAGGTGATGAAGTTGAAGTAATGGTGATTGATGTTGATTCCGAACGGCGCCGTGTTTCACTTGGCATGAAGCAGTGCAAAGCGAATCCATGGGACAATTTTGCGGCAAGCAACAAGAAGGGCGATCACGTTACCGGCCAGATCAAATCGATTACTGATTTTGGTATCTTTATTGGACTGGAAGGCGGTATCGATGGCCTGGTGCACCTTTCAGATATTTCCTGGGAGATACCTGGTGAAGAGGCGGTTAGAAATTACAAGAAGGGTCAGGAACTGGAAACAGTGGTTCTGTCCGTTGATCCTGAGCGTGAGCGGATATCGCTGGGCATCAAGCAAATTGAAAAAGATCCATACAGCGCTTTTATTGCCAAACATCCAAAAGGCAGTTTATTGAAAGGCGTTGTACGTGAAGTGGAGCTTAAAGCCGCGATAATAGATTTGGGTGGCGGCGTTGAAGGACATCTTCGTGCCGCAGAGGTTGCACAGGAAAGAATCGATGATATTCGGTCCGTCATGAAAGTTGGTGATGAGATTGAAGCCAAATTCATCGCAGTTGACAAGAAGAACCGAACAATTGCGCTTTCTATCAAGGCTAAAGATGTTGATGAAGAGCAGGCAGCAGTGCGAGGTTATGCGCCTTCATCGGCCGTAGGTACTGCAAGCCTTGGAGATATGCTCAAGGAGCAGATGGATAGCAGCGAAGAGTCATAGTTTGTAATGCTTGCCGTATTTGCAATGCCGGTATGCGGATTACCGGCGGTAAGTTCGGTCGGCAGCTAACGGGGGGTATGGGGTGAAGCGATGACTAAATCAGAATTAATCGATCAACTTGCACGCAGGTTAGGCCATCTTGCGCCAAAGGATGTAGATTTGGCGATTAAACACGTGCTTGAACAGATGAGTCGTGCGCTGGCGAATGGTCAAAGGATAGAGATTCGCGGTTTTGGGAGTTTTTCATTGCACCATCGGCCAAGCCGTCTTGGCCGCAATCCCAAGACAGGTGCAACAGTCACGCTTCCTGCGAAGTATGTGCCACACTTCAAGCCCGGCAAGGAAATGCGTGAACGCGTCAATCTTGGTTTGCAAACAGAAAAACAACAGTCAGCAATCACAAATTGATGATCGTATATACCGGCTTCAGGCCGGCTTGTCTATGGGCGATGTCTTTCGCCCATAATTTCAACGCGTATGGCCACAGAGTTTTATAATCTGATCTGGTTTTTATTACCGGTGGCAGCAATATCCGGCTGGTATGTTGGACGCCGCATTACTCGTAAGGCACCCCGGCTACCTGGCCACCTTAGTTCAGACTACTTCAAAGGGCTTAATTATCTGCTCAACGAACAAACTGATAAGGCTATTGAAGTCTTTATCCGTATGGTTGAAGTTGACAAGGATACGCTCGAAACGCATTTTGCACTTGGCAATCTCTTTCGACGACGAGGTGAAGTCGACAGGGCAATTCGTATCCACCAAAACCTGATTGCCAGAACCACGCTAACAGCCTCACAAAGAGAGCAGGCTTTACTCGCGCTTGGTGAAGACTATATGAAGGCCGGTTTGTTTGATCGTGCTGAAGATTTGTATAAGGAAGTATTGGAACTAATGTCACATAATACAGTTGCGCTGCGTAACTTGATCGATATATATCAACAGGAAAAAGACTGGATCAGCGCAATTGAAGCCATGCGCGAATTGGGAGACGCTACAAAAGAATATGACAATTCAGATATGGCGCATTATTTTTGCGAGTTGGCCGAGCAAGCCATTGAGCGCGGTGATACCAGTGCTGCGAATCGCTATCTCGATCGGGCGCTCAACTGTGATGATAAATGTGTAAGGGCAAATATCATCAAGGGAAGATTGCTTGGTAGCTCACAGAAATGGACAGATGCAATCAATGTTTACAAACAGGTTCCGCAGCAAGACCCTGAATATCTTCCTGAAGTAATAGAGCCTATGCTGCTTTGTTATAAAAAAGAAGGCGTTCCATACGATATTATTCCGTGGCTTAAATCATTGATTGATAAATCAGCCGGGCTTTCGCCAGTGCTTGCGCTGGCAGGGTTGATACGGCAGCGTGATGGCGAAAGGGAAGCCGTCTCATTTATTACTGAGCAGTTGCGTCGCAGGCCATCGGTCAGGGGGCTGGGCCGCTTGATTGATTTGCATTTCGAGCGTAGTGACGGTGCAGCACGCAGGAATTTGATGATCTTACGCGATCTGACACAACAGCTTATGGCGGGTAGACCAGCTTACCATTGTGAGAAATGCGGATTTAAGGCCAAGGCGATGCATTGGCAATGCCCCGGTTGCAAACGCTGGAATACCGTAAAACCAATACACGGTGTAGAGGGTGAATGAAGGAACAGGCTAACAGCAGCGCTCCACGCGTCATTGTTGCGCTGGACTTCCCCAATGCAGCTGAGGCGCTTGCGCTGGTTAACAAACTGGATCCCGAGCACTGCCGCGTTAAAGTTGGCAAGGAACTGTTTACCAGCGCAGGGCCGGATGTAGTAAAAACGCTTGCCGGTCTGGGTTACGATGTCTTTCTCGATCTGAAATTTCACGATATACCCAACACTGTTGCTGCCGCTTGTTATGCCGCAGCCGAACTGGGTGTGTGGATGATCAATGTTCACGCATTGGGTGGCCGGCGCATGCTTGATGCAGCAGTTGAAGCGGTTAAACGGCATGCACATCCACCATTATTGATTGCAGTTACGATATTGACCAGCCTCGATGAACAGGATTGTGCCGGGATTGGACTGCAGGGCGCAATACCTGACCACGTTACACGGTTAGGCGAACTGGCGGCAGCGTGCGGACTAAACGGCCTGGTGTGCTCGGGTCAGGAGATTTCAACCCTTCGTGAG
>BTQO01000036.1:0-9386 GCA_036985915.1 Gammaproteobacteria bacterium
AGCCATGACCAGATGCAGGTCATGTGAAATCATTAAAATACCGCAGTTGTGTGTTTGGCGCACTTTGGCAATGAGGCGATATAGTTCTGTTTGCCCCGTGACATCCACACCACGAACCGGCTCGTCAAGTACCAGTAACTGTGGCGATCTTAATAAGGCTCGTGCGAGCAACACGCGCTGGAGCTCACCACCCGAGATATTGTGAATCGACTTGTTAATCAGATGGTGTGCATTGACTTCCATCAGCACATTAGTGATCTCGGATTTCGGGCAAGTGATATTTAATGACAAGAATCTGCCGGTCGTGAGAGGCAACGATGCGTTCATGACCAGATTTTGCGGCATGTAGCCGATGCGCAGGCCGGGTTGTTTCATCACACTACCGCTATCTGGTTTTACCAAGCCTAGCAGTATACGTACCAGTGTCGATTTACCTGCTCCATTGGGCCCGATGAGCGTGACAATCTCACCGGGATGTACGTCGAGGTTGATATCCTCGAGCACCGTGCGTGAATCGAATGCCAGGCGCAGGTGTCTTGCCTGGATCAGTGGGTTTCGGGCCGTATTCATGGGTGAGTGATCATTGTCAGTTTTTCTGCCGGGTTCAATTGGACCATGGGTCTGGTTGTCCAGTATGCCCAGTCTGCCAACCAGCTATTAATTGCCTTGTCAGGGATAGTGTTTCTTGCTTGAAATATTCACCCACTGTGCTCAAATGCGATTCAAATCAGACCGTCTAAACTTGTAGTAATGGTCTAAAATACCACAATCGATTGCTCTAGGATGAAGGGTGATGGTAGGAAAAAATCGCACACTCAAGCTGCATACCCTGGATTCACCGATCGGTTACTGCTACCCGCGACAGAAACTATCTGAACGTGTTAGTGCGGGTAACCCGGCCATAGATGTGATGACAGATCTGGAATATGTGGCAGCGCTTACGATAGGGCTCAATGTGACCATCGACGATGCGCTGGAATTGATGACAAAAAGCGGGGTTCGATTGCTGTTTGTGGCCAACGAATCTGGCATGGTTTCCGGTCTGGTTACAGCAAATGATATTCAGGGTGAAAAACCGATGAAGGTTTTGCATGAGGTGGGCGGTAAGCATAGCGGCATTCTGGTGCGGGATGTGATGACCCCTTGGGGCCGTCTCGAGGTATTACAGATGGATGATGTCATCAAGGCCAGTGTAGGCGATATCATCGCAACCCTGAAACAGGCAGGCAGCATGCACTGGTTGTTGACACAGACGAAAAATGTAACAAGATGCGCATTAGGGGTATTTTTTCTATAGCTAAAATCGGTACGCAACTAGGTATACCCATTGATACAACAGGCAAGGCCTATACTTTTTCAGAACTGGAGCAAGCGCTCGGTGCGTAAAAAGCAGATTCGCAGCTTATCTTGCCCTGTTTTTCAAAGGGCAAAATGGGGAATAAGTACGGCCATCCGTGGCCCGAGCGTCCTGGGTCAGAACCACACAAGAGTGCGGCTATAAACGCCTGTCGGCGAGTTCATGCAGATATGATATGGATTCTGTTGGCGCCTGAGTGCTAGCTGTAATCGTCCTGTTCCAGCAGATCCAGCATATCCAGGGGGTTTGCCCATTCGTCATGCGGCGTGATACCCAGATCAACACCGTAATCCTCGCGCTCCAAATCTAAAGACCCTGACCAGTCTTCCGGCGGTTCAATTGAAAAAATATCCAGTTCGTACCAGGTCGACAGATCAAATTCTTCCAAGGTACCATCGAAGTACTGTATCTCAATCGTGCGGTCATCATTGTCTAAGGCAACAACCTCAAACGATTCTCCGCCAGTTGTTTTGTACCACCTACCCAAAACCGGTTGATCCAGTGTAGCCATGGTTAGTGCGCCTTAAAAAAACCCCCGAAGTATGAAATGCTTTCTTGATTTATAGCGTACTATTGGCGTCTTACAAGTACCAGGATAAATAATCGTCAAATAATATTCTTGGGTTTTCTGTCAAGATGTTTGTGTAGTTGTTTGATATTGCCTGACAAAGTCATTGAATTAATGTCCATGTATGCAAATAGAAATAATTTCTGTTTAGCAAGAAAATTTGCGTGGGGATCATTTTGGTGGCAATACCAAGGAGTAGTATATAGTGATCGCGTAATATTGATTGACCCGGCTATTTAGGGAAACTCTGAATAATTCCATCCTGGAATTCTCAGAGTACGGAAAAAGAAAAGCGCGGTTTTCTCTTTCCTTCGTTTTCAACGACTTGTAGTCGCTGAAAATGGCGGCACATCCCTGTGCCACAGGAAGGTCTGAATTAATCAGGCCTTCCTTAGAGTATTGCGAGAATTTAATAGCCGAAACATTGCCATACAGTAATGGCCGACGGTCGTTGTCAGGTG
Source organism: Gammaproteobacteria bacterium (assembly GCA_036985915.1). Lineage (GTDB taxonomy): Bacteria > Pseudomonadota > Gammaproteobacteria > JAJDYQ01 > JAJDYQ01 > BTQO01. The sequence continues at coordinate 2,387 of BTQO01000036.1, forward strand.
GTTAGTGTTTTAAATACGTGTTCTGCGGCATCCAGCGTTTCTTCAATATCGATGTCTGTGTGAGTACCTGATACAAAGCCGGCCTCAAAGGCAGAAGGCGCAAAGTAGACACCGCGTTCGAGCATGCCATGGAAAAAACGTTTAAAACGTTCAGTATCACAGGCCATGACATCCGCATAGCCCATGATTTTTGCGCTACTGGTAAAAAAGAATCCGAATATGCCACCTACCTGATTGGTTGTCAGACCCACGCCGGATGCCTGTGCGCGTTCTTTAAGACCAATACATAGTTGTTCAGCCGCAGAATTGAGTTGCTTAAAAAATCCGGGGCGGCTGATGATATTGAGTGTGGCAAGCCCAGCTGCCATGGCAACCGGGTTCCCGGATAATGTCCCAGCCTGGTAGACCGGTCCCAGTGGCGCGATGTGTTCCATGATATCGCGTCTGCCACCGAATGCGCCCACTGGCATGCCACCACCAATAACCTTACCGAGTGTTGTAAGATCCGGCCGGACACCATAGAGATTCTGGGCACCATTGAGTGCCACGCGAAAGCCGGTCATCACTTCATCGAAGATCAGTACCGAGCCATACTGGTCGCATAAGTCCCGTAATCCTTCCAAAAAGCCGGGTGCAGGGGGTATACAGTTCATGTTGCCGGCTACAGGCTCAACAATGACGCAGGCAATTGTGTCAGTATGATGTTCAAACGCACTTTTGATCTGAACAATATCATTGAACGTCAATGTCAGGGTATGTCGCGCCATGTCTTCAGGCACGCCAGGTGATGTGGGTACGCCAAGTGTCAGGGCGCCTGATCCTGCCTTGACCAGGAGTGAATCTGCGTGGCCGTGATAGCAACCTTCGAATTTAATGATGGTGTCACGACCGGTAAAGCCACGTGCCAGACGTATGGCGCTCATCGTAGCCTCGGTACCGGAATTGACCATACGCACCAGTTCCAGTGAAGGGAGAAACTGTTGCAGCCGCTTGGCCATTTCGACCTCTAATCGGGTGGGTGCACCAAAACTCAATCCCAGTGCAGCCGTTTCCTGGACTGCCTGGATAATTTCAGGATGTGCATGGCCTGCTATCATCGGACCCCATGAACCGACGTAATCAATATACCGTTGGCCGTCTTCATCGAACAGATGTGCACCCAGACCGCGTTTAAAGAACACCGGTTCGCCGCCAACACCACGGAAGGCACGAACGGGTGAATTGACACCGCCAGGTATCACTTTCTGAGCGGCTGCAAACAGTTCATGTGATTGTGTTGTCGACATGGAGTGATCCCGGGATTTTTATTTATGGAAGCTTATGAATAAGCGTTTTCCTAAACAGATGCGCTAAAATAGCTGACTAAACGCTCGTGCATGCTGTTGGATGTTGTTGTTGCCGAACAGGCCATGAACGACTGCCAGCATATCGCAGCCCGCATCTATAAGTGCGCGGCCATTGTCTTGATTAATGCCACCGATTGCAACGATGGGGATGCCAAGCCCGGCACGTGCATCGGTGAGTAACTGAATCGGTGCCTGCGGGGCGTCCGGCTTGGTTTGTGAGGGGAAAAATCGGCCCAATGCAACATAACTGGCGCCCAGTTCTTCCGCCGTTAGTGCGTCTTTTAGTGACGCGTGACAGGAGACGCCCACAATCGAATCCCGGCCCAACTGGTTTTGGGCATTCTGGACAGGTGCATCATGCTGGCCCAGATGAACACCATCCGCACCCGTTGATCGGGCAAGTGCAATATCATCATTCACAATGAACAGTGCGCCATGGTTATGACAGAGTATGCATAAGGCGCGTGCATTGGCGTGCCTCGCGGCGTTATTGGATAGCTTGTCACGGTACTGAATGAGTCGAGCGCCACCATCCAGTGCCTGCTCGACACCCAAAAGTAATTGTCGGCCGGGCAATAACTGCGGGTCTGTGATGGCATACAGCCCCCGCAATGATGATTTATTCAGCAACATCGCGCCCGTTCCAGAAGAGCCGGTTGGGTAACATCTGGCCATGACCAGCCCGGTAACCGTGTTTCAGTGTTTGCCAGGTATACTGCTGCGCCTCACGCAGTGCACTCATCGGCTCATGACCGTGTGCCAATAGGCCGGCTATGCTGGCTGACAGCGTGCAACCTGAGCCATGGTAGTGATCTGGCAGACGTTTCCATGAAAAGGCCTCCAAACGCCGGTGGTTGCCGTACAGCAGGTTTGTGACATCATCGGTATGCTCATGCGTGCCGGTTACCAGGACGTACTCACAGCCGCTATCGAGCAGCGCCATGCCGCAGGCATCCAGACTGCCGGCATTCGGTGCCAGTTGCCTGGCCTCCGGGCTGTTGGGCGTAAGTACAGTGACGCGGGGGAATACAAGCGACTTCATTGCGGCGATCATGCTGTCATCACATATGCGTGTGCCGCCACCGGCTCTAAGAATCGGATCCATGATGACGGGAATATCCGGGTAATCGTTGAGTAGCGCGTGTATTGCGTGAATGATATCCAGGCTGCCTAAAAGACCGATCTTGATGGTGGCAACAGGCATATCTTCCAGGATGGCGCGCGACTGCTCGATGAATAAATGTGCATCTAGTGGCGCGATATGTTTTACATCGTGTGTGTCCTGTACCGCGATACAGGTAATCGCACACGCTGCGTGGCAGCCCATGCTCGCCAGCGCCTCGATGTCGGCATGAATACCGGCACCACCCGTCGGGTCGCTACCTGCGAGTACCAGCGTTACAGGTATGCACACAGCGGTCGCGCTCAACGTGGTACAACAGCCTGTCTGAGGCATGTCCGCGATGTTAAGCGGGCGGCCCCGTTTCCTTACAGGCCACTCGCGCCGAGCAGGTCCTGCGGCTGGTTGGTAAATACGATTGTAGGCACGCCCGCGTCTCCACGGCAGGTGATCTGCCAACCTTGGTAGGTACAGTTATAGTTTTGTTTGCTAGCGCTCGATTGAGCGGCTTTTTTATTGCGCAAGGACTTGGCCCCACCAACACCCTGGGTTGCGCTGATCCTGAATCGGCCCCTGTTCGTGAAACCTGAAAGGGTTGCAGTGGTATTGGAACTACCGCGGGTTGAAATGCAAACAACCGTTTTACCTTTATTTGTGCATAGCGTAATGGCCGATGGCAGGATATCGGCCGGGTCATTTCCTTTGTACCATTCTTCATTGAGGAGTCTGCGTCTAATGCTTGCCGCCTTGTTGGGTTTTTTAGGTTTAGCGGATGCCGGCTTTGGGCTTGCAGTCCTGGCTGGTTTCCTGGCTACGGATTTTTTCGGTTTTGGCGCTGCTTTGGCCACCTTTGGCCGTTCAGACGGCCTGCGCGCTTTAAGTCTTTCCATGGCCTTTTTGGCTTGACGATAACCGCCTGCTTCGGATTTTTTGAGCAGATCAATCGCACTGTTATAATTTGCGTTGACACCTATGCCATCCGCATACAACAGTCCCAGTTCATACTGTGCCGGCGCATAGTTTTTATTTGCCGCCTTCGTTAAATACTTTACCGCGGTCGATGTATTTTTCTTGACCCCTATCCCGTTTAAATAGATATATCCCATGCGGTAAAGGGCTTTGGGTTGCCCCTGATCGGCGGCTTTTAAGAGCCATTCTCTGGCCTTGGTATTGTTCAGACCGGTACCACGACCAAAGAAGTAAGCATTACCGACTTCGTACTGTGCATCCGGGTCCCCGGTTTCAGCGCTTGTGAGATTTTGTTGGAATCGTTGTTCTGCAGGGCTGAGTGGAACAGCAACTTGCTGGGCCAATATTGGGTGTGTCGCTGACAGGTAAACTACGCAAACAACCAGTACAGTTCTCCATCGGTGCGATGACATAAATTCTCCTTGCTTCTATCGTGCCGTACGGTGATTATAGTTCCCTAAGTTGGAAATTCAGGTTTTTTCCAATTAAGTCAATGAGGTAAAGGCATGTTTCGGACCTATATGTGTGTCATTTGCGGCTTTGTCTACGATGAAGCACGAGGTCTGCCAGAAGAAGGTATTCCCGCGAATACCACGTGGGACGATGTGCCGCTTAATTGGAAATGTCCCGAGTGTGGTGCCGGTAAGGAAGATTTTGAAATGGTTGAGGTGTGAGTCAGGCAATCGCTGGACGAGCGGCATCAATTAGCAGGATTGTTTGGTTTTGAGCCACCTGCCATAATGACACTCATAGACAACCCCGTCGGTACAGACGGTACCACCGTCATCAAATCCTTCGCCGTTCCAGTAGCATTTGACCGCCTTATCCATGACGACCGTGGATTCATCTTCCAGCGTCTCCGAGATGGGCGAGTTTTCTTTGCCTGGGTCCTGAGCGGCAACGTTTGTTATATCTGCCATTTGTATGCTCCTTAATAACAATTGCTGTTAATCTGCGATACAGCAGGTGCTGTTGTGTGTAGGTTATGCACCATAAAACCAAGGCTATCATGCCCTGATTTATCTGTCACGAGACATACCTTTGTTGCGGGGTCTTCTTTGAGACTGGGGCTTGCGTGCATGTCTTGTTTGCGGCAGGCGATCTCTTTTTTTCTTAACCGGTGGTTTCAGGGTAGCTAGCAGGTCAGGTGTGACTGTATGCATGGGAATCTTGCGTCCGATATAGTTTTCTATATCCGGCAGGGAGTAGCTGTAACGTTCGCACGCAAAGCTGATTGCATCGCCTTCTGCACCGAGCCTGGCGGTGCGGCCAATACGGTGAACATAATCTTCAGAATCCTGTGGCAGGTCAAAATTAATCACATGGCTCACATCAGGAATGTGCAGACCCCGGGCGGCAACATCTGTTGCGATCAGAATCGGCAATTTACCTTGTGAAAAATTTTCCAAAAGTTGCAAGCGCTTTTTCTGTGGCACGTCTCCTGAGAGGACGGCTGTTTTATAATCATTCCCTTCAAGCCAGTTGTACAGCTGTTCCGCAGCCCGTTTGGTGTTGACGAACACAATCGTGCGGTGTGCATTCATTGTGTTCAGAATGCCTAACAGCAGCGGGATTTTTTCGTCATCAGCTACGTAATAGATGCCTTGCCGTACTTCATCGACCGTCATTTTTTCCGGGTCTATACGGATCAGTTCGGGGTCGTTCATATGCTCATAGGACAATTCCAGAACACGATGCGACAAGGTGGCCGAAAATAACAGGCCAAGCCGTTTTTCAGGGCTTGGCATGCGGCGTAGCAAGTAACGGATATCCCTGATGAAACCCAGATCAAACATCCGGTCGGCCTCATCCATGACTATGACCTGAAGCGCTTTTAAGTCGTAGAGTTTCTGCCTGTGAAAGTCGATTAGCCTGCCAGGTGTACCGATAAGTATATCGACGCCATCGGTTATGTGCTGTTGCTGTTTTTGATAATCACTCCCACCGTAGATGAGTCCCAGGCGAAAGCCGGTATGTTTATTGAGCGGAATGGCGTCTCTATGGATCTGGACCGCCAATTCCCGGGTTGGTGCCAGTATTAATGCACGTGGCTGTTGCGGCAATCGTTGCGGGTTGGCTGGATGAGTAATCAAGTACTGGAGCGTGGCTAGTAAAAAGGCTGCGGTCTTGCCGGTCCCTGTCTGGGCTTGCCCGGCAACATCACCGCCGGCCAGGGCCCGCGGTAATGCCTCGCTTTGAATGGGGGTGCAATGCGTAAATCCCATATCCGCCAAACCCTTGAGCAACAAGGGATCGAGTGGCAGGTTGTCAAATCGCGTTTTGGTCAGGTGAGTTAAATCAGTCATGTGAAGAAGATTGGTTTGGATTGATTGGGCCATGGTTACTTGAAATTGGCGGGTAATTGCGATTCAATATCCAGAGACACCGCAGTGTGGTATGTAGAAGAGGAGATTGACCACGCAGCCCGATTGTCCTATTGTGCACCAATATCCTTTGCAAATCCTTTTCAGGCCCTCTGCGACCCCACATTCTTTTTGTTTTGACCTGTAGCCCGATGAGGCTCGATTGCCCTGTTTTTTCCGGAAGAAAACTTAATTGTGCGCACATTTAGGAGACGAGTATAGTGAGCAATCGCATTGCACATGTGACAGATGACAGTTTCGAGCAGGAGGTTTTACAGTCAGATCGGGCTGTACTCGTAGATTACTGGGCTGAATGGTGTGGCCCATGCAAGATGATTACGCCTATCCTTGAGGAGATTGCGGAAGAGTATGCTGACAAGCTTAAAATTGCCAAGTTAAATATTGACGAAAATCCTGGTACGCCACCGAAGTATGGTATTCGGGGCATACCTACACTGATTTTATTCGTAAATGGAAATGTTGAAGCCACCAAGGTTGGTGCGTTATCCAAGTCACAATTGACAGCATTTCTGGATAGTAATTTGTAAAAAAACTTGAAAGTTGTCTGAATGCATGCCTATATTTCGGGTAACAAGCAAGAGTGGTTGAGCGTTTTACCAAATAGCCAAACCGCCGTAGCTGAGTCCTAAAGGGTTATTCGGATATACAGTCGTTTTCTATGATTGACCAGCGTCAAGCCGGGTAGTGTGCAGGTCTTTCAGTACACAATAATATACGTGTCAGTAAATTGAGGTCATTCAATCCAGCAACCAAGCAATAGGGTTTAAGGAACAAGCGATCGGTATTCAGTGTCGTTTCTCACTCACCCGCTTCATTCCGGGGTCTTTACAATGAATCTAACAGAGTTAAAAAAACAGCCAGCCTCTGAACTTGTCTCAATTGCCCAGTCATTGGGCATCGAGAATATGGCGCGTTCGCGGAAACAGGATGTCATTTTCTCTATCTTGAAATCGAAAGCGAAAAATGGGGAAGACATTTTTGGCGAGGGTATCCTGGAGATTCTCCAGGACGGGTTTGGTTTCCTGCGCTCACCGCAAAGCTCGTATCTTGCAGGCCCGGATGATATCTATGTTTCGCCAAGTCAGATACGCCGATTTAATTTACGGACTGGAGACACGGTGCGTGGCAAAATTCGTCCACCGAAAGATAGTGAGCGTTATTTTGCACTGCTTAAGGTCCAG
>BTQO01000037.1:0-9216 GCA_036985915.1 Gammaproteobacteria bacterium
CAAAAGGCGGCCACCGGGTGCATCGAGGTTGGCAGCGGAGAGGATTTGCCGCAGTTGATCAAGACTCAAACCGGCGGATGCCAGGCGTTGCTGATCCGGTAAGATGTGAATCTCGCGTTCCAGGCCGCCGCCTACTTCGGCTGCGGCCACGCCGGGCAGGTTTAAAAACCACTTGGAAAATTCGTAATCGGCAAAGGTACGCAGTTCGATGGCATCGCGAAACCCGGAGGCAATTACCAGTTCGAGCACCGGGTGTTGCGAGGGGTCACGTTTGTAAATGATCGGTGGGTCGATGCTGGCGGGCAAAAACCGCCGCGCACGGTCCAGCCGGGTGCTGGCATCACGCAGGGCCTGGTCGATGTCGGTACCGTAACTGAATGAAAGATCGACTTTGGTACGGCCTTGTGAGGATTGCGACTGCACATCAATGGCATCTTCGGTGATGGCGAGTTGTTCTTCGAGTTGCCGTGTGATGCGGTCTTCCATCACCGCGGCCGGCACGCCGGGGTCCAGGATGCGCACACGTACGTCCGGATAAATAATGTGTGGCAGCAGGTCGATGGACAGGCGGCTAAGCGAATAAAGTCCCATCACCAAAATCGCAAGGCTCATCATCACAACGCCGATGGGATGATGCACAGACCAGGCGGCAAGCCCACCGCCGTGACGGGCGACTTGTTGAGCAATACTCACTTCGTTTGGGCGGTTTTGGGATTGGTCAGCCTGACCTGGTCACCGCTTCTAAGATTCAAAAAACCACGCCGTACGATTTGATCACCGGCCTTTAGGCCATTGAGTATCTCAATGCGGTCGCCGAGACGCACACCGCTTTTGATCGCAATGCGTTCGGCGCGCAGATCATCGCTTATACGGAACACATACTCACCCTGATTATCCCGACGGACCGTGGCGAAGGGGAGCATAAGCCGCTCCAGTGCCTTGGGTTTCAGAGTCACCTTGCTCAGTTGTCCGGCGCGCGCTTGCTCAGGTATCTCGGATAGCGAAATTTCAACAATCCCCTGGCGGCGGCCTTTTTCAAGCCCTGGATGAATACGCTTAATGGTGCCGGCGTAGGTTTTATTACCCAGTGCGTCGATGCGAACTTCGGCTTGATCGCCGATTTTGAGCATTGGCAGGATGAGTTCAGAGACCCGGGTTTCTACAATCAGTGACTGTGGGTCGATCAAGGTCATCAGGTGGGTGTTTTCCGATTTAACATCGCCGGGTTCTGCCAGTCGTTCGGTAATGACGCCGCTAAACGGCGCATGAATGCGCATGTAGCCTAAGCGTATGCGCAACAATTGCTCTTCTGCTTTCGCTACGGCAACTTCGGTTTCGGCCTGAATCAGGTCTTCTTCCGAAGCCAGTTTTCCCTTGGCCAGGTTGCGTTGCCGTTTGAGTGCCAGTTGGGAACGACGGACTTCTGCTTTGGCCTTGCCGAGTTGCGCACGTAGTAACTCATCATCGAGGCTCACCAGCAGGTCGTCTTTCAGGACCTCATCGCCTTCGAACCACTTCAAGGTTTTGATGCGGCCCGCTTCCTGATTGTAGACACGAAAGATTCGGCGCGCACGCAAGATGCCGGTATGTTGACTGGCATACTGCGCGGTTTCTTGAACAGCTGTAACCACTTCTACCAGATGGTCTTTGCCGGATGAGCGGGATTTCTTGTTGGTTTCGGCTGCGTTATCACAGCCCGATAGTGCGAGCGTGAGCAGAGCCCCGATCATCAGTAGGGATATATGTGATGTGATTGAATGAGATTGCACGATACTGTTTGCGCCCGTATGAGGGTGAAGAGGATAATTCAGCGCCCTAACCGGCGCGACTCATTAAATATACCGGATTTCCGTTAACCGGGAAGTCTACATCAACTATGCATTTTACAGGGTACACCGAACGTCCTCACGGTAATCGACAAGATCTTCGTAATCTCAAGCGGATTAGCCATTTTTTATGGGACTACCGTGGCCGGGTTGCGATTGCACTGGCATGCCTGGTGTTGGCGAAGCTGGCCAATGTGGGTGTGCCGCTGCTCCTGAAGGGGATTGTCGATGCGCTCGACCAGACAACACCAGAGGGCTTAACGCTGCCGATTATCCTGTTGCTGGGTTATGGCTTGTTACGCCTGTTCAGTTCCATGTTTAACGAATTGCGCGATGCACTGTTTGCACGCGTCCGTTATCGTGCCATGCGCCGGATTGGCGGACGGATGCTGGACCATTTGCATAACCTGTCGTTGCGCTTTCATCTTGACCGCAGGACGGGTGCGATCAGCCGCGATCTGGAACGCGGTGCGCAAAGCCTGAGTTCGATACTCAATTACCTCACCTTCAGTATTGTACCCATTGCAGTCGAATTCCTGTTGGTGATCGGCATTCTTTGGGTTTATTACGAGATTGGTTTTGTCATTATCACCGCGGCGACCGTAATTGTTTATGTTGCATTTACATTGGCAGTGACAGAATGGCGCATGCAATATCGTTTACGTATGAACGAACTTGATTCCGAAGCGAATTCGCAGGCCTTTGACAGTTTGATCAACTTTGAAACGGTTAAATATTTTGGTAACGAAGCACTGGAAGTAAGTCGTTACGACGACACATTGCAAGAGTGGGAAGAGGCGGCTGTGAAAAGCCAGACATCCATGTCTGCCTTGAATTTTGGACAAGGCGCGATCATTGCGATTGGCGTAACGTTGATTATGTTTTTGGCAACCAGCGGTGTGGTTGAGGGCAGCATGAGCCTTGGCGACCTGGTGCTGGTTAATGCATTTTTAATTCAACTGTTTTTACCGCTTAATTTGTTAGGCGTGGTGTATCGGCAGTTAAAGCATGCGTTGGCGGATATGGATCGGATGATCAGGCTGCTGGACCAGAAACCGGAGATTGTAGATGCACCCAATGCCGAGCCATTGTCCATTACTGCCGGCAGTGTTCGGTTTGAGCATGTCAGCTTTGCCTACCAGCCGGAACGTCCGATTCTGCACGACATTAGTTTTGAAATTCCGGCCGGCCGGAAGATCGCGGTGGTGGGGCCGAGTGGCGCGGGCAAGTCTACATTGGCGAGATTGTTGTTCCGGTTTTACGATGTAACCTCAGGCAGTGTACAGATCGACGGCCAGGACATCAGCCGGGTGCAACAGGATAGCCTGCGGGCCGCCATGGGTATCGTGCCGCAGGATACCGTGCTGTTCAACGAAACCATCCGTTACAACATTGTGTATGCGAATCCCCAGGCGAGCCAGGCCGATATCGAACGGGCGGCAAAGGCGGCGCATATACATACGTTCATCGAATCCCTGCCGGACGGGTACGACACCATGGTGGGCGAGCGCGGGCTTAAATTATCAGGCGGTGAAAAACAGCGCGTGGCCATTGCCCGGGCGATTCTCAAGAATCCGCGCATCCTGATTTTCGATGAAGCGACCTCGGCACTGGATTCACATGTCGAACAGCAGATTCTTAAGGCGCTGAAGGAACTGGCCGAACACCATACGACCCTGGTGATTGCACACAGGCTTTCAACCATTGTGGACAGCGATGAAATTCTGGTGCTCAAGGCTGGCCGTATCATAGAGCGTGGCGACCACCCGGCTCTGCTGGCGCATGGCAATGCGTATGCCGATATGTGGGCAATGCAGCTCAAGGAACGGAGCAATCAGGGTCTTGAGGCGGCGGCCGAGGGCACATAAAAATAATTTTCTGTACTTGAATGAACTGTAAATTCCGTTCATACTCAATAGGATATAGAGCTTAGCTCAAGTGGAGGCGAAAGAAATGCTTAAAAAGATCGCCCTCGTCGTCGTTTTGTCATTCGGCCTGGCAGCGCCTGCCCATGCACAAATGGTCGGGATTCTCGGCAACCTGGTGAACCGGGTGATGAATTACATTATCGATAATGCCAACAAACCACCACCTCCGCCGCCGGTGGAACCGCTTCGGGCCATCCCCGACACCGCCGTCAATGGCATCATGTCGCCACCCAATGGCCGGGACATCCTCATGGACGGCGAGCCGAAGCGGCTATCGCCCGGCGCCACGATCAGGGATGCCAACAATCGCATCCTGTTACCGATGTATATCACCGTCGCCATCCCGGTGCGCTACCAACTGGATCGCTATCAGCAGGTGCATCGGGTGTGGATACTGACACCCAGAGAATACGCAGCACTTGATCAATAGTGCCCGGATGGACCGGCCGCATTGAGGCGTGCTATCCGTTCAAATTGCGCAGTTTTTTTCCGGCCTTTCCTGGTGTACATTTCATGAGCACACGTGATGTGTGCGCAGGCAGTTCTTTTGGCATCTATCCTTTAACAGCCGATGAAAAACAAAACACTGCCTTTTGATATTGAAGTCGGGTTTACGGATGTAGGCGGTGCCTGCACCGAAGCTGAACCCTTTGCCCTGCGTGTCATCGGTGACAGTATGGAACCGGAATTCAACGATGGGCATATCATCGTGATCGATCCTGCCGGGATTGTGGCCGATGGCGCCTATGTTGTGGCTGAGCACGAGGGCTTGTATATCTTCCGGCAATTGCGTATTACCGAAGATGGAAAGTATCTTGCCCCGCTGAATACGCATTATCCCACCCAGCAGCTGGAAAGCGATAAAGCCATTGTTGGTGTGGTGATCAAACGAGCCGGCCGGCGCCGCAAGGAAGGCAAGTCTTACCTTTAACTGCTTTTGATTTGCCGCGCTTTTTAAGGGAGCTCTGAATTATTCAGAGTTTCCTTAAGCAGACGATGCAAGGCCAGAAGAGGATGTTATGAGCACGCTTTTAGAGCGACATTGCAGACCACGCAAGGGGGATGTGCCACTTGATCGTGCGGCAGCCGAAGAATTGCTGAACCAGCTGAGCGGTTGGTCGATTGATAATGACAAGGTGCTTTCACGGGAATATCGATTTAAAAATTATTATGAAACGATGGCGTTCGTGAATGTCGTTGCATGGATTGCACATCGTGAAGATCATCATCCTGACATGGAAGTTGGCTATAACAGATGTTGTGTCAGGTTCAGCACCCATTCAGTGGGTGGTTTATCAGAAAATGACTTTATCTGTGCGGCATACATCGACACTATTCGCGCCTGACGCGTTGTAATCCGATGCGCTTAAATCCCAGCCGAAAAACCGTGACAGGCCGGTCTGCCATTTTAATGGCTGTGCTAGCGGCATTGCTTTTTTCACTGCTGGCAAGCAGTTTTTTTATTACCTCAGAACACTTCGACAGCATTGATCTTGCCGTTATGCAGCTTGTGTTGATTACGAGTTCAATCGTGGTACTTTTTCTGTTGTGGCGTTCACGGCGCGATGATCTCGATCCGTTATTAGTGCTTAGGCGCTGGGTTGCACACATGCCTGTGCCATCGCGTGGTGAATTGACAACCATCATTGAAGATGTGGGGGCGTTGATTGCCCATTATCGTAGTAACGCAGGTCAGGCACCCGAAGAGATTGAGCAACGCCTGCACGAATTAACGGAAAAGACACGTTCGTTAGAAATTCATTACGATATTGCAGCCAGCATCGGTGTATCGCGTGACCTGGATGATTTGTTAACACGTTTTTTGCATATGCTCGCCGAAGTTGCCAATGCACGTGCCGCAACCGTACGCATCATGAGTAAAACCGGCGACATGCGTTTGGTCGCAAGCCTGGGTATCGATGAGACTGATCTGGAAGCAGAACTGCCGTTGGAGGCGTGCGTTGGACCGAAGGCACTGGGCGATACGTCCGGCGTGGTGACCAAGGCTGCGCGTTACTGCCGTGATTTTCGATCATCTGCGAACGAAGGCAGTGCCTGCATCATCGTGCCGCTGGCGAATCAGGCCAATATCTACGGGTTGTATGTATTATTGGTGGATCAGGCAGCATTGGCCCATCGTCGTGATATTGGTGAGTTACTGGCCAATGTGGGCTATCACCTGGGTATTGCAGTGAAACGAACACACCTGAACGAAGAGGCGCAGCGTCTGACGATTTCCCGGGAACGCACCATGCTTGCACATGAACTGCACGATTCATTGGCACAGACCTTGGCCAGCTTACGCTTTCAGGTGCACGGGATGGCAGAGGGTGTGAGCAAAGGCGAGATTGAACTGATCGACAATGATCTGGCGCGTTTACGTGAAGGCATCGATACCGCGCACACCGAGTTACGCGAACTACTGGCGCATTTTCGTGCACCGCTGGATGAGCGGGGTTTGTCAACAGCATTAAATGAGCTGCTGGCTCAGTTTAGCCAGGAAAGCGGCATAAAAGTATTCAGTCAGCGCGAGTGCACAGCACCCGCCTTATCGGAAACAGTGCAAAGAGAGGTGCTACGAATTTTGCAGGAAGCGTTGAGAAATGTTCAAAAGCACAGTCATGCGCGCACTGTTCGGTTGTTGATTCGCTGCGATGATGCAGATGTTTATCATATTTTGCTGGAAGATGACGGGACCGGGTTTTCCGATATTAATAATAGCGTTGTGTCAACGGGCGAGAGGGTGGGAATGGCCACAATGCAGGAACGGGCAAAAAGGATTGGTGCTACGCTGAGTATTGATAGCGAACAAGGCGAGGGAACGCGCATTGAACTGACGATTCGGCCAACGTCTAATCCGGTTAATGCAGCTGTTATAAGGTAAGCTAGCCTCCGACGAGTAATTGACGGGTAATTCATGCGTGTTCTGATTGTCGATGACCATACCCTGTTTCGCAGTGGCCTGCAGGAGCTGTTGAACAGGCGCGGGATTGAGGTAGCTGACGCAATGGGTGACGGGGAGGAAGGTGTGCGAATGGCTGCCTGTCTTGATCCGGATATTGTGCTGCTCGATATACGTATGCCAAAAATGAACGGGCTGGATGTGTTAAAGCGCATTCAGGAACTGGGCATGAAGGTGCCGGTTGCCATGCTCACAACCAGTCGTGAGGAATGGGATGTTGTGCGTGCATTGCGCCTCGGCGCGCAGGGTTATTTGCTTAAAGATATGGAGCCGGATGACCTGGTCAGGGCGATGCACGATATCAAGCTTGGTAAAACCGTGGTTGCACCTGAACTGGCGGGTGTATTGGCCAAGGTGGTGCAAGGTGACTTTGCCGCCGGCGGTGATGGCACGCCTTTTTCGGATTTAACCCCGCGCGAGCATGAGATTCTTTGCCATGTTGCAGAAGGTCAAAGCAATAAGGTGATTGCCAAGCGGCTCGGAATTTCAGATGGTACCGTCAAGCTGCACGTTAAAGCCATTTTGCGGAAACTGGGCGTGCATTCCCGGGTGGAAGCCGCCGTGATGGCGGTTGAGCAGGGTGCTTGCGAGCCCAAGGATTAAACTGGTTGTGCTAATTATAACCCGATACTGAATGCCAGAGTCCCGGACCTGCACAGGGCACTCATGATCTGGACTCAGGTTAAATTTATGTGCCATGTACTGCAAGGAGGGTGTATCCGGGAGGAAATCCGGTCTATGCTAGGTAATCATGGATAACGATGCACAAGCTATTGCTGCAGCCAGAAATTGGCTCGATCGTTATCCGGATAACGTACCGCACGAGATCAATCCGGATGAATACCGCTCGCTCCTCGATATGTTCGAGCAAAGTATCGTGCGGTTTGCAGACAAACCCGCTTTTTCCAATCTTGGCCGAACACTCAGTTATGCAGAGGTCGACCAGCTGACCCGGGACTTTGCTGCATTCCTGCAAAAGCGTCTGGGTCTGGAACAGGGTGATCGCATTGCACTGATGATGCCTAATCTGCTGCAGTTCCCGGTTGCTATGTTCGGCGCCATGCGTGCGGGGTTGGTGATTGTTAATACCAATCCGCTGTATACGGAACGCGAACTGGAACATCAGATGAGCGATTCCGGCGCCAAGGCGATTGTGGTGCTGGAAAACTTTGCACACATGGTTGAAAAGGTCTATGGAAAGACATCACTTAATCATGTGATAGTGACGGGCGCCGGCGATATGCTGAATATCCCAAAGCGCTGGCTGGTGAATTTTGTCTTGCGCTATGTCAGGCGCCAGGTGCCGTCTTATAAAATACCGGGGTCTACCCGTTTACGGGCCGCGCTGGTTCATGGCCGTCTCCTCAAACTGGATCCGGTCGCGCCGGGCCCAAACGATATAGCCATGTTGCAATACACCGGCGGCACCACCGGCCTTTCCAAGGGTGCTGTGCTTACGCACCGCAACCTGATTGCCAACATGTTGCAACTCCGCGCCTGGTTGGGTGTAAGGCTGGTCGAAGGTGAAGAGGTGGTGATTACCGCACTGCCGCTTTATCACATATTCAGTCTTACCTGTAATTGCCTGTTGTTCATGTCGCTGGGCGGGTTAAATGTGTTGATTACCAACCCGCGCGATATGAATGCCTTCCTCGGGGAAATGAAGAACTGGCCGTTTACAGCCCTGACCGGTGTTAGCACCTTGTTTAATCTGATGCTGAATCATTCGCTGTTCAAGGAGATCGATTTCTCACATCTCAGGCTGGCCGTCGGTGGCGGGATGTCCCTGCAGGAATCTGTTGCCGGGCGTTGGGCGGAAATAACGGGTGGGTTTATCCTTGAGGGTTACGGTTTGACGGAGGCATCACCGGTGGTGTGTGCCAACCCCTATACCATTACCGGCTACACGGGCGCGATTGGTTTACCGCTTCCATCTACCGAAGTTACCCTACGGGATGATGATGGTAAGGAAGCGGTCACCGGCGAATTATGGGTCAGGGGACCGCAGGTAATGCAGGGCTACTGGAATCGTGAAGATGCAACCACAGACACTATCACATCGGATGGATGGCTGAAAACCGGTGATATCGCAGCATGGAATGATCAAGGATTTCTGGCGATTGTCGATCGCAAGAAAGATATGATCGTCGTCTCAGGGTTTAATGTGTACCCCAATGAAGTCGAAAACGTGCTGATGATGCATGAGGGTATCCTGGAGGCTGCTTGTGTTGGCGTGCCCGATGAGCGATCGGGCGAAGCCGTCAAGGTGTTTGTGGTGCTAAAGCCCGGTGTTGAATTAGAGGCGCGTGATATCAAGGAACACTGCAAGCAACAACTGACAGGGTACAAGGTGCCGCGTCAGGTCGAATTTCGCGATGAATTACCGAAAACCAACGTCGGCAAGATTTTGCGCCGTGCATTACGCGAACCGGATGCCAAGCTTTAATGGATGAAGTCATGCCTTGGGCGGCTGTTGGTCCGGTTTAATCTGCGCTTCAAA
>BTQO01000038.1:0-9112 GCA_036985915.1 Gammaproteobacteria bacterium
GTTTAAACATTTCGGCGTCACGACCGAGAATGTGGTGCAGGCCGCCGAAGCAGTGATGGCCTGATCTTCACCGCGCATCGACGAATTTATTTAAACCATTAGGAGTTAATCATGGCAATTACAGTCGGTATTAATGGTTTCGGCCGTATCGGTCGTATGGCATTCCGCGCAATCGCCAAGGATTTCAGTGACATCGAAGTGGTCGGCATCAACGACCTGTTGGACGCCGATTACCTGGCCTATATGCTCAAGTACGATTCCGTGCACGGTAACTTCGACGGCGACATCGCTGTTGATGGCAACAACCTGGTGGTGAACGGCAAGACCATCCGCCTGACTGCCGAGCGTGACCCGGCTGACCTGAAATGGTCTGACATCGGTGCCGACCTGATTATCGAATGCACCGGCTTCTTCCTCACCGAAGAGACCTGCCAGAAGCACATCGACGCCGGCGCCAAGAAGGTTGTGCAAAGCGCGCCTTCCAAAGACGGCACCCCGATGTTCGTCTACGGCGTTAACCACGAAACCTACGCGGGTCAGGCGATTGTTTCTGCCGCATCCTGCACCACCAACTGTTTGGCCCCGGTTGCCAAGGTGCTGAACGACAAGTGGGGCATCAAACGTGGTTTGATGACCACCGTGCACGCTGCAACTGCAACGCAAAAAACCGTTGACGGCCCTTCCATGAAAGATTGGCGCGGTGGTCGTGGTATCCTGGAAAATATCATTCCGTCTTCCACTGGTGCTGCCAAGGCCGTGGGTGTGGTGCTGCCTGAATTGAACGGCAAGCTCACCGGCATGGCCTTCCGCATACCGACCTCGGATGTATCGGTTGTTGACCTGACTGTTGAACTGAACAGTGAAGCCAGCTACGACGATATTTGTGCGGCTATGAAAGCGGCTTCTGAAGGTGCAATGCAAGGTGTGCTGGGTTACACCGAAGAGAAGGTGGTCTCCACGGACTTCCGTGGTAACAGCACACCGTCCACCTTTGATGCCGGAGCCGGTATCGCGCTGGATAGCACATTCGTGAAAGTCGTTTCCTGGTACGACAACGAGTACGGCTATACCTGCAATATGCTGCGTATCGTAGAGCACGTCTCCAAATAAGCGGATTTTTTCCTGCTAGTGGTGTTGTCGGGATATCTTGAATGCTCACATACTGCGTGTACGCTCCGCATTCAAAATGCCTTCCGCCTTTTGGCCATGGATGGTTTTATACTGCGAAGCGCATGGACGTACCCCAAGGGCACATCCACTGTACTATTTTGAGTATGTGAGGCGCGCAGGAGCAGCGAGCCAACAGAAAAAATCTCCAGTTTATTGAACAATATCACCAGCCCGGCCAGTTTATATTGGGGCCTGGCTGGTTGATTTTTAGTCAAGAGTTATATGCCAAGCGTGAAAAATGTTTTGCATATAGTTTTAGATTTTAAGGAGTTCTGGATGTCTGTAATCAAGATGACCGATCTGGATTTGGCTGGCAAGCGTGTCCTGATCCGGCAAGACCTGAATGTCCCGATCAAGGATGGCAAGGTAACCAGTGATGCGCGCATACACGCCTCGTTGCCGACGATTAAGCTTGCAAGCAAGGCAGGTGCCCGGGTGATGTTGATGTCACACCTGGGTCGTCCCACCGAAGGTGAATATGACGAAGCATTTTCCATGCAACCGGTCGCCGGGCGTTTGTCCGGTTTGTTGGGCAAGGATGTGCCCTTGGTAAAAGATTATTTAAATAACGCCCCCGGGATATCCGATGGGGATGTCGTCGTATTGGAGAATGTGCGCTTCAACAAGGGCGAGAAGAAGGATGACGACACATTGGCGTTAAAATACGCGGGACTGTGTGACATCTATGTGATGGACGCATTTGGCACCGCCCACCGCGCACAGGCGTCAACTCACGGTGTTGCTAAATATGCACCGGTTGCCTGTGCGGGCCCGCTACTGGCGGGTGAACTGGAAGCGCTCGGTAAGGCACTGGATAATCCTGAACGGCCCATGGTGGCGATTGTGGGTGGCTCGAAGGTATCGACCAAGCTGACCGTGCTCGACGCACTGTCGCAGGTAGTCGATGAGTTGATTCCCGGTGGCGGTATTGCCAATACCTTTATTGCAGCAGCCGGCTACAAGGTGGGCAAATCTCTATATGAAGAAGACCTGGTACCTGAAGCAAAACGCCTGATTAAAGCAGCCAAGGCCAAGGGGGGTGAAATACCGGTACCGACCGATGTAGTCGTTGGCAAGGAATTTTCTGAAACTGCCCAGGCAACGGTCAAGCGGGTTGACGATGTTGACGATGATGACATGATCTTCGATATCGGGCCTGAGACCGCAGCCCGTTTTGCCGAAATGATGAAGTCTGCCAAAACCATTGTGTGGAACGGACCGGTCGGTGTGTTTGAATTTGACCAATTCGGTGCGGGTACGAGGACGCTCGGCGAAGCCATTGCTGAATCCGGCGCATTTTCCATCGCGGGTGGCGGAGATACACTGGCCGCGGTCGATAAATATGGCATTGCTGACAGGGTCTCGTATATTTCTACAGGCGGCGGTGCATTTTTAGAGTTTTTGGAAGGCAAGGTTCTGTCCGCGGTGGCCATGCTGGAATCACGCGCCAGCTGACATGAATTAAGCGGGCCAAAAGAAGTGCTTTGCGCCGCTGAATAACCGGATAACACGGAATATAATCAACACATGCTACGCCGGACCAAGATTATCGCCTCACTCGGGCCCTCAACAGACGACCCGAAAGTGCTGGATGACATCATTCAGGGCGGTATGGACGTTGCGCGCGTCAATTTTTCTCATGGTACGCTCGAGCAGCATGCGGAACGTGTCAAGACGGTTAGAAACCGCGCGCGTGCACATGGACGGCAAGTGGGCGTCATGTGTGATTTGCAAGGCCCCAAGATTCGAATCGAGAGTTTTAAGAGTGGCCGTATTGAACTCATGGAAGGCGACACCTTCACCTTGGACACACGACTTGATCCCGAGGCCGGCACTGAGGAACACGTTGGTATCAGTTACAAGCACTTACCCAATGACGTAAACCGCGGTGATACGTTATTACTTAATGATGGCGCAATTGTGTTATGGGTGGAAGAGTCAAACACTTCGGAAGTGCGTTGTCGCGTTGTGATTGGCGGTGAGCTTTCAAATCACAAGGGAATCAATCGGCAAGGCGGGGGCATCTCGGCAGGTGCGCTGACCAAAAAGGATCACGCCGATATCAAACTGGCGGCAAAACTCAAGGCCGATTATCTGGCGATATCATTTCCGCGCAATGCAGAAGATATTCATATCGCGCGTGACCTGTTGCGTAAAGCGGGTGGTCAAGGAGACATCGTTGCCAAAATAGAACGCGCCGAAGCCTTGGCGAATATTGAGGAAATTATCGAAGCCGCAGATGTTGTGATGATCGCCCGTGGCGATTTAGGCGTAGAAATTGGTGATGCCGAGTTGCCGGGTGTGCAAAAGCGCATTATTCACGATGGGCGCTCCATGAACCGTATCGTGATTACGGCCACGCAAATGATGCAATCGATGGTGGAAAACCAGTTGCCAACGCGTGCCGAGGTGCTTGACGTTGCCAACGCAGTACTCGATGGTACTGATGCCGTGATGTTGTCTGCCGAAACGTCGGTAGGACACTATCCGGGCAAGGTGATTGCAGCGGTAGATCGAATCTGCCGTGGTGCTGAACGACAGCGCGCTGCGATGAAATCCTCGCATCGCATGGACCAAAGCTTCGACCAGATCGATGAGGCGATTGCAATGGCGAGCATGTATACAGCCAATCACCTGGGTGTATCGGCGATTATCGCACTCACCGAGTCCGGGAGTACTACAAAATGGATGTCGCGTATCAGTTCCGGTATTCCTATTTATGCCATGACGCCGCGCATCGAAACACGCCGCCGGGTTACCCTGTATCGTGGTGTATATCCTGTCAGTTTCGAGCCGGGATCCAAAGATCATGCGTTGGTCAACAAAGAAGCGATTGATGAATTGGTGCGCCGCGGCGTGGTTCGGGATGGCGACCTGGTCGTGATTACCAAAGGTGATTTGACCGGTGTGACCGGTGGCACCAATGCGATGAAGATTGTGCGTGTAGGCGAACTGTTTGTCCCTACAGACTTTAAGGTTGACGATAAGGTTGACGCCTGATCATGGCTATCATCGGGGCCTGATCCGATTTAGAATTGCCAGCCTTTCTAACAATGCCAATTGACCCGTCGTATTGCAGATGACACAAAGAATACTACAGTTAAACCTTAACGACTCGATAGCTAAGGAGATTTGATATGGCCCTTATTTCTATGCGCCAATTACTTGATTACGCGGCTGAAAATGATTTTGGTATGCCGGCGTTTAACGTCAATAACATGGAGCAGGTGCATGCCATCATGCAGGCAGCCGACGAGACCGGCAGCCCGGTAATCATGCAGGGTTCAGCCGGTGCCCGTTCTTATGCCGGTGAACCCTTCCTGCGCCATCTGATTATTGCTGCGGTTGAGCAATATCCGCACATTCCGATCGTGATGCACCAGGATCACGGTTCAGAACCCGCCGTGTGTCTACGTTCGATTCAGTCCGGTTTTTCTTCTGTGATGATGGACGGTTCGCTAATGTCTGACATGAAGACACCAGCCAGTTTTGAATATAACGTTGATGTCACCAAGACCGTTGTAGCCATTGCACATGCCGGTGGCGTCTCGGTTGAAGGTGAACTCGGATGCCTGGGTTCACTGGAAACCGGTGAAATGGGCGAAGAAGATGGCCACGGCGCAGAAGGCAAGTTGTCCATGGACCAGCTGTTGACCGATCCTGAAGAAGCGGCAGACTTTGTTAAAAAGACAGGTGTCGACGCGCTGGCCATTGCCATTGGCACCAGTCACGGCGCGTACAAGTTCACCCGTCCGCCAACCGGCGACATTCTGGCCATCAGCCGGATCAAGGAAATCCATGCGCGCTTGCCCAACACCCATTTGGTGATGCATGGTTCGTCTTCCGTGCCGCAGGAATGGCTGAAGATCATCAACGACTACGGTGGCACTATGGGCGAGACTTACGGTGTGCCGGTGGAAGAAATCCAGGAAGGTATCAAGCACGGTGTGAGCAAGGTCAATATCGACACCGACTTGCGCATGGCATCAACGGGTGCTATTCGCAGGCACTTGGCTGAGAATACCAGCAACTTCGATCCGCGTAAGTTTCTGAAAGCAGCAACAGCCGGCATGAAGGATATCTGCAAGGCGCGTTACGAAGCCTTTGGATGCGCCGGTCATGCGTCCAGGATCAAACCAATCAGCCTGGAGAACATGGTTTCGCGTTATGCATCCGGCGAGCTTGATCCGAAAGTGAATTGATTTGCGAATACTTCATATGAAGTAACCTGAAAGGGGCTGGTAATCAGCCCCTTTTTTATTGTTTGCTGGAATTTGGCCATGTTTGAAAAGTACCCGTGTCCTTGTTGCGGCTATCTGGTGTTTGATCATCAACCAGGCCACCATCAGGTCTGTCCGATCTGCTGTTGGGAGGACGACATGGCACAACTGCGTTTCCCCCTGATGCCCGCTAGTGCGAATTTGGTTTCACTGATTTGCGCACAAAAAAACTATGCTGATTCTGGTATCAGTACCAGGTTGGGCAACAATCAAGTACGCACGCCTAATGATGGCGAGATTCGCGATCCCGCGTGGCGTCCGCTTGATATGGCACGGGATAATCCTGAAGAACCGCAACGTGGCATTGATTACAGAAAATCATATCCAACGTCTGATGCGACTGTTTTATACTACTGGCGAGCCAGTTACTGGCGCAGACTGGTAAGCTGAAAGTAACAAAGACCCTTTTAGATGTTACTGGCTATATTGGCTATGCTCAGTACATGGCTATCGCACATCAATCAACTATGGCTGATTCAGCTTTTGTGCTTGACCCGTTCGAGCCCGCATACCTTCGTCTTTACCGTGAGGGCAAGTTGGGTGAGCGCGTCGAGGCAGCACTGGAAGAGCTGAAAGACTGTTGTGCCTGCCCGCGTAATTGCCATGTTAATCGGTTAAAGGACACTGCGAAGGTTTGTCACACGGGTCGCTATGCCATCGTTTCCAACGCCTTTCCCCATTTCGGAGAGGAAGACTGCCTGCGCGGTACGCGCGGTTCGGGCACAATCTTTTTCAGTTTTTGTAACTTGCGCTGCGTGTTTTGCCAGAACCGGGATATTTCCCAACAACATTCCGGATTGGAATCAACGGCTGAGGAGATTGCAGAACGAATGTTGCAACTGCAAAACATGGGTTGTCACAATATCAATTTTGTTACCCCGGAACATGTGGCGCCACAGGTGATCGAGGCAATTGCGGCAGCAGTCCCGAAGGGCCTGCGACTGCCCATTGTTTACAACACCAGTGCCTATGATGCGGTGCGCTCGTTGAAGTTGCTAGACGGTCTGGTCGATATCTACATGCCGGATTTCAAGGTTTGGCACACTGAAAGTGCACGCCGTTTGCTGAAAGCAAAAGATTATCCTGAACGGGCGCGGGAGGCGATTACCGAGATGCACCGCCAGGTGGGTCCTCTGCGTTTTGGGTCAGATGGCATTGCGCGTCGTGGCGTATTATTAAGGCATTTGGTGATGCCGGGAATGCTTGATGAAACGCGCGCCATCTTTCACTGGCTGGCCACGGAGCTATCACCGGATACATACGTGAATATCATGGGGCAGTACCGCCCGGCCTACCAGGTGGGAGAACAGGACATCAAACACACCTATCGTGACATCAACCGCCGGCCAACGCCCGGTGAGATCACCGAGGCGTTCGCGGTTGCTCATGATGCCGGTTTGTATCGGCTCGATACGCGCTGACCGCGGCATTAACTGCATGAATCCGGTAACACATTTTTTTATTGGCTGGTCGGCATTGGAGAGATTTCAGGTCAGTCACCGTGACCGTACGCTGGTCGTGCTGGCAGGTTTGGCGCCCGATCTTGATGGTCTGGGTCTCGTGGTTGATTTTGTAACCAGGAATACGGACCTGCCCGACACCGGCTATTATCAGGCCTTTCACCGCATGTATGGACACGGACTGCCGGCCGCAATCGTGTTCAGCATCATCGTTGCCCTGCTGGCCGATTCAAAACTGCGCGCCGGTATCTTTGCGTTTATCTCGGTGCATCTGCACTTTGTCAGCGACCTGTTGGGATCGCGCGGTCCGCAGCCGGAAGACATCTGGCCAATCTATTATTTTGCGCCGCTTGATGACCGGTGGCCGGTTGCATGGGCGGGGCAGTGGCCGCTGGTAAGCTGGCAGAACACGACCATCACGATTATTTTATTGGCACTCACATTCGCATTGGCCATTAATCGCGGCTATACACCACTCGCCATATTTAGTGTAAAAGGCGATAATCGTGTGATGGAAGTGTTACGTAAACACTGGAACGCGCTACGACGACACGATTGAATGTTTTTCCTGCGTATAACTATATAGCTTTTCAATCTGGTCACCGATGTTATGCAATCTTTAAGAAGATTGAAAAACCTGTTGTTAGGACGATTGTTAATGCAAGGAGTTAGATGCTGCGCTGTTCATTGAATCATCGACTATTACTTTAGGGTGCTTCTATAAATTGCCCTTTAGTTAATGTCATGATCAGCCATAGACAGGTGGCGGGGCATCCACTGCATCAATCTGATCTTTGAGCGACATGATGTGCTCCTCCCAGTATTTATGGGTGTTAAACCAGGGAAAGGCGCGCGGGAAGGCAGGGTCGTCCCAACGGCGGGCCAGCCAGGCGGCGTAATGCATCATGCGTAATGACCTGAGCCCCTCGATCAGGTGAAATTCGGCCGGGTTGAATTCACGGAACATGGCATACCCTTCCAGGATCGCATCGAGTTGTGCGAATATATCCTGCCTGCTGCCGGATAGCAGCATCCATAAATCCTGAACAGCGGGCCCCATCAGGCAGTCATCAAAATCAACGATATGCGGTCCCTGTTCGGTCCACAGGATATTCCCCAGGTGGCAGTCGCCGTGCAGACGGATGGTCGGGTATGACCCTGCGCGGCCAAAGGCTGCTTCGATATGCCGCAATAAATCTTGTGCGGTTTTCTGGTAATAATCCGTTAGCTCGTGCGGAATAAACCCTGTCTCAATCAGAAACTGACAAGAATCATGGCCGTAGTTTAAAAGTGTGAGCTCGCGGCGATGGTTAAAGGGTGCTGCACTGCCAACATTGTGCAGCCTGCCAAGGTACCGGCCCATTTGTTCCAGGTTATCCATATCGTCCAGATCCGGCCATCGTCCGCCTTGCCTTGGAAAGAGGGCGACCCGGAACCCTTCGTGCTCAAACAGGGTATTGCCTTTGGCATCGGGCAGCGGGGCAACCACAGGTATTTCCGCCTCTTTAAGTGCCAGCGTAAACTGGTGTTCTTCGCGTATGGCGTCATTGCTCCAGCGCGCTGGCCGGTAAAATTTGGCAATCAGTGGCCGGTCGTCTTCAATGCCCACCTGGTAAACGCGGTTTTCATAGCTGTTCAGTGCTGTCAGGCCGCCATCACAGCGAACACCAAACTGCTCGATGGCATCGAGAATCAGCTCTGGTGTCAGCGCATCGTACGGATGTTGTCGTGTGTCTTTGTCCATCACTCAAAGTAGCGGATAATACAGATGACCCTATTGTACAGCCCTTTACCTGGCGTCCCTGCGCCAGGGTTCATTAACGAACAGGAGCCGGCACCAGTATGGCTGAGCCATTAGCACCCACCGAGATCAATCTGCACCAAAAGTCGAGGTTGCTGGAGATTGCCTTTACGAACGGCAAGCGATTTCAATTGCCGTGTGAATACCTGCGCGTGTTTTCCAAGGCTGCCGAGGTAAAGGCAATGGGCACGCCTGAAAGCGGCAAGGAAGACGTTAACATCAGCAAGATTGAACAACAGGGCAGTTATGCGTTGCGTCTATTTTTCGACGACGGCCACAGCACAGGCATCTATTCATGGGATACGCTGTATCAATTGGGCGAAAACTTTGAACGGAATTGGCAGGATTATCTAAAAGCCCTCAAGGCGATTGGCTATCAGCGGCAGTCACCCGAGCCCGGG
>BTQO01000039.1:0-9106 GCA_036985915.1 Gammaproteobacteria bacterium
CCCCTGGATGGTGGCCGTGTGTTGGCCGGCCTTATGCCACCGAAAGTCGCGATGATGCTGGACCGGATAGAGCCGTATGGTATTTTTATCTTGATCGGGCTACTGGCGAGCGGGCTACTGGGTGATATCCTGAGGCCACCAGTCATGTTTCTACGTAAAATCATAGTATTAACGCTGAATCTTTAAGGAATTTCTTTGAATACGACCACCGCACCAAATCGACGGGTACTCTCCGGCATGCGACCTACAGGCCAACTGCACCTGGGTCACTACCACGGGGTCTTAAAAAGCTGGGTGCAGTTGCAGCATGAGTACGACTGTTTCTTTTTCGTAGCCGACTGGCATGCGCTCACGACCCATTACGAGGATCCTTCGATCATTGGTCAAAGCGTCAACGAGATGGTGGTCGACTGGATGGCGGCGGGCATTAACCCGGGTTCTGCCAAGTTGTTCGTACAGTCACGTGTGCCTGAGCATGCCGAGATGCAGTTGCTGCTCGCGATGATTACGCCACTGGGTTGGCTGGAGCGCGTGCCCAGCTACAAGGATCAGCAGGAAAAGCTGCGTGAGCGCGATCTCGCGACCTTCGGGTTTCTCGGTTACCCGCTGTTACAGTCCGCAGACATCCTGATTTACCGTGCCGGACTCGTCCCGGTCGGCGAGGACCAGGTGGCCCATGTGGAAATGACCCGCGAGGTCGCCCGCCGGTTTAACCATATCTACGGTCGTGAACCTGATTTTGAGCAAAAGGCCCGTGAAGCTGCGAAGAAAATGGGAAGGAAAAACAATAAGTTATACGATAAACTTCGTAAACAATATCAGGAGCAGGGCGACGACGAAGCACTGGAGGTCGCCCATGCCTTGCTCGAGAAACAGGCCAACATTACCCTGGCCGATCATGAACGGTTGCTGGGGTACCTCGAAGGCACCGGCAAGATGATTTTGCCCGAACCACAGGCATTATTGACGCATGCCTCGAAGATGCCCGGGCTCGATGGGCAAAAGATGTCCAAGTCGTATGACAACGTCATTTCCCTGCGCGACGCCCCCAAGGTGGTGGATGAGAAGATTCGCACCATGCCGACGGATCCCGCCCGGGTTCGTAGAACCGACCCCGGTAATCCTGAGAAGTGCCCTGTCTGGGACTTTCACGCGATATACTCTGATGACACGGTGCAGGCATGGGTCAGGGAAGGTTGCACCAGTGCCGGGATCGGTTGCCTTGAATGTAAGTCGCCTATCATTGAGGCGGTGAACAAGGAACTGGCGCCGATGCAGATACGCATTGCAGAATACAGCCAGGATCCGAAACTGGTTGAGCATGTGCTTGATGAAGGCTGCGAAGAGGCCCGTGACGAGGCACGCAAGACGCTGGAAGAAGTAAGATATGCCATGGGAATAAGCTACCGTTAAGGGCCGCCTAAGCGTAGGAATCTTGAATCAATGAACGAACAAGCCACTGAACAGCAAGCGCAGTCTGAAATGCCGTTTGCCGTTGTTCAGGGTGCGCCGGTCACAGAACTACCCAAGGATCTGTACATTCCGCCCGATGCGCTGGAAATCTTTCTCGAGGCCTTCGAGGGCCCGCTGGACTTATTGTTGTATATGATCAAGCGTCAGAACCTCGAAATCCTGGATATTCCAATCTCTGAAATTACCAGGCAATACGTTGAATACATCAGGTTGATGAAAACCTTGCGTCTTGAGTTGGCCGCCGAGTATCTGGTGATGGCGGCCATGCTGGCGGAGATCAAATCCAGGATGCTGCTACCACGGCCCGTGGAGAGCGAGGATGAGGAGGATGACCCACGCGCTGAACTGATTCGCCGTTTGCAGGAATATGAGCGCTACAAGCAGGCTTCGGAAGACATCGACAGGCTGCAACGCATGGAACGGGATATTTTCCCGACTCATGCAGAACTCACCGAACGGGTTGTTACCCGAAAGCTGCCGGATATTGCCGTGCAGGAATTGCTTATTGCCTTCAAGGAGGTGCTGGCACGCGCCGAGATGTATAACCATCACCATATACAGCGCGAAACCCTGTCGGTTCGTGAGCGTATGTCGAACATGCTGAGCACACTTAGCGCAGATAATTTTACCGACATTGCTGATCTACTTGATCCCAAAGAGGGGCGGCTTGGTGTGGTGGTTACCTTTCTTGCCATACTCGAACTGTTGCGTGAAACCTTGATCGTGTTACAGCAGTCAGAACCGTATGGACCCATTCATGTTAAAACGGCTGCATGAATGCGCCGGTTATTTTTTATAGATGACCATGGACCCTGTAAAGCTTAAAAATATCATTGAAGCAGCACTGCTTGCAGCCGATGGACCGGTATCTGTCGATCGTTTGCTGGCCTTGTTCCCTGCAAAAGAGCAGCCGCCGACACGCGACGACGTCAATGCAGCCCTTGAAACACTGGGAGGGGACCTTGAAGGGCGCAGCATTGAGTTAAAAAAGGTTGCTTCCGGGTACCGAATACAGGTGCGTTCGGATTTTGCGCCATGGATCTCAAGGTTGTGGTCTGAAAGACCGCCGCGTTATACCCGCGCACAAATGGAAACCCTGGCCTTGATTGCCTATCGCCAGCCTATTACACGTGGCGAGATCGAGGATATACGCGGTGTTAGTTTGAGTAGCAACATCACCAGGTCGTTGCTCGAACGTGACTGGGTGCGCGTTGTCGGACAACGCGACGTTCCTGGCAAGCCTTCGTTGTACGGCACGACAAAAGCGTTCCTGGATTATTTCAACCTGAAAACACTCAAAGAATTGCCAACGCTGGCTGAGATTAGGGATATTGATCAGATCAATCCCGAGTTGCCGTTTGATTTGATGCCGCCGGCGGCCGATACGGGTGGTTCGGGCGGCACACCTGCCAAAGGCGAAGAAGCAGAGGATGCGCCGGAAACGGCCTAGCGGCCACCACCTAAAAACGGCGAGCCAAACGATCTTAAGCCCACCTGAACCACAGCGGCTTCAAAAGGTGCTGGCGAGAACCGGATTGGGGTCGCGACGCATGATCGAGACGCTGATTAGTGAGGGCCGGATATCGGTGAATGGCCAGCCGGCAAAGCTTGGTATGCGCGTTGGCATGGAAGATAGCGTGCGCGTGAACGGTCAAAAAATTAACCTTAGTTCGCTGATTGCAGAATCACATGTCGATGTGCTCATGTATCACAAACCCACGGGTGAGATTACCAGCCGTCGCGATCCCGAGGGCAGGCCAACCGTTTTTCAACGTTTACCAAAAACACTGCACGGTCGATGGATTGCCGCTGGCAGGCTGGATATCAATACGTCAGGGTTATTGCTATTTACCACGGGGGGTGCACTGGCAAATCAGTTGATGCATCCTTCCAGTGAGTTTGAGCGAGAATACGCAGTGCGGGTGCTGGGCAGGTTGAATGATGCCGCGGTTGAGCGCCTGACTATCGGCGTGAAGCTGGACGATGGCATGGCACGGTTTGCATCAATCAAGCCGGCTGGTGGTCGCGGTGCCAACTGCTGGTATCACGTGGTCACCGCCGAAGGCAGGAATCGTATTGTCCGAAGGCTGTTTGAATCGCAGGATGTAATAGTCAATCGGTTGATGCGCATACGTTTCGGTCCAATCTGTCTTGACCCAAAGCTCAAGAAAGGTACCTGCCGGCACTTGAATAGCAAAGAGATGCGTGCACTCAAACAGGCCTGCCAGTTATCTGCAATAAAAAAGGACGCGCATTGAGTGCATACTCACGCAGACGCCTGATGATGGTGTACCGGCGTCTTTTATCAAGCTATGGCAAACAATATTGGTGGCCGGGTGATTCGCCTTTTGAGGTGATGGTCGGTGCCGTGCTGACCCAGAATACGGCGTGGTCGAATGTTGAACGAGCTATCTTGGCTTTAAAGAAGGCCGGTGTACTTGACGCGCAGTCAATCGTTAACATGACAAGCAAACGCTTGGCTGGCCTGATTCGACCATCGGGGTACTTCAATATCAAGGCCAAGCGGTTGAAGCATTTTTGTCTCTGGTATCTCGAAAATGGCGGGCATGCATCCCTAAAACGATGGAAAACCCGGCACCTGCGCCGCTCGGTGCTGGCCGTGCATGGCGTTGGTCCGGAAACCGCAGACGATATGCTGCTGTATGCCTTTAATCGCCCTGTATTTGTGATCGACGCCTATACGCGGCGGATTTTTGTGCGACTCGGCCTTATTGTTGCTGACCAAGGTTATGAAACGATGCGCGCCATGTTTGAGGCAATGCTTGGGCCTGACACCGCTCTATATAATGAATATCACGCCTTGTTGGTGAAACATGGCAAGGATGTTTGCCGGTCAGCACCGCGCTGCGCGCACTGCTGCTTGGTCACGCACTGTACGGCAGGCCAATACAACACGAAATAAGGCAAGCGATTTGTGATAAGTAGTTGAAGTGTCGATAGGTTTTACGGCATTGTTAGATCTTGATTGCACGTACTAAGGAAACTCTGGTTTACTCTGAGTTTCTGCGGTACAGGGCGATGTGCACGGATGTACAAGTGTCGCGAGAGGCAGGAAGCCGGGAGCGACTGTACCGCCAATATCAATCCCCGTAGGGGATTGATATTGTGAGGAAAACGGAAACTTGTTTTCGTTTTCCGTGTGCTGATAATTCCAGGATGGAATTATTCAGTGCTTCCCTAAATAAATAAATTCCAGCCATAGAACCAAAAGTACAATGCCAGACGTTATTCCACCTGATTCTGTTGGGCTAGTATCTCCGCAGAAGCTGCACTTTGATCAACCGATTAATTTGATGTGCGGCAAGTTGTTGTCTGAGTACGAGATCGTCTATGAGACCTACGGCGAACTGAATGCTTCGAGAAGTAATGCCGTATTGATTTGTCATGCCCTTTCCGGTGATCATCATGCCGCCGGTTATCACAGCATGGATGACAAGAAACCCGGCTGGTGGGATAGCTGCATTGGACCGGGTAAGCCGATCGATACCAATCGCTTCTTTGTTGTTGCTATTAATAACCTCGGGCACTGCAAGGGCAGCACCGGCCCAACCTCGATTAATCCTGCTAGCGGAAAACTTTGGGGGCCTGATTTCCCCATTGTAACGGTAGAGGACTGGGTGAAAAGCCATGCAATCTTCTCAGACCGGATTGGCATTGAAAAATGGGCGGCTGTCATTGGCGGTAGTCTGGGTGGTATGCAGGTCATGCAATGGGCGATTGATTATCCAGATCGGCTTGGCCACGCGGTTGTGATTGCAGCCGCACCCAGACTGTCGGCACAGAATATTGCGTTTAACGAAGTGGCAAGACAGGCGATTTTATCTGACCCGGAATTCTTTGAAGGAAGATATTACGAACACAACAAAGTACCGAGGCGTGGGTTGATGCTCGCACGTATGTTGGGTCACATAACATATCTTTCAGATGAGGGCATGCGTTCGAAGTTTGGACGCGAGTTGCGCGAAGGAAAAATAAATTTCGGTTTTGATGTTGAGTTTCAGGTAGAAAGTTATTTACGTTACCAAGGGCAGTCTTTTGTCGACCGGTTTGATGCAAATACCTATTTATTAATGACCAAGGCGCTGGACTATTTTGATCCGGCGAGCGCATTTGATAACAACCTCGCAGATGGATTTCAAAAGGCTACGTCGCCATTTCTCGTTATATCATTCACATCCGATTGGCGGTTTTCATCAGAGCGGTCTCGAGAGATCGTCAGGGCACTAACTGATGCAGGGCAAGATGTCAGCTATGCAGAGATCGATGCGCCACATGGTCACGATGCATTTTTGGTTCCGATACCACAATACCTGCGTGTCTTTACAGCATATATGCACCGAGTTTCGTCGGAATATTGTTAAGGAAGCTATGAACGATTTACACAAACTACGTTTTTTTAACAAAGGACCTCGTATTCAATGAACGGAAAATATCATGCACCTTGGCGTTTAGTTGCGATAAGCGCACCGGCGCAGGTGGGTAATGCACTGGGCCTATTTGATCATGCAGGCCTGTTGTGCAGCGAACCACCACAGAACGAAGCTTCACGCGAAGGCGGGCCAGGCGACGTGATTTCCATTCAGCGTAAGCCCGATAGCATGGAACCACTTGAGATTGAGTACCGCAAGCGGGCCTGCGATGAAGAAGGGTATTGGTTGGATGTTGAACCGTTTTCCGATTTGGCCGATTCAATCAATGATGAACCATCGCATGATCTGGCGCGGCTGTTGATCGAAAAAACATTGAAGGCTATCAGCGCTGCAATGGAAAGCGAAATCAACAGTAACGGAATGTATGTTACCGTTACCAAATACACGCCGAACGGAAAGGTTGGTTTAGGGCTTGGAGGTTCCGCATCCAGCGCATCAATCGTGATGGCACTGGACTACATGTTTCGTGAGCCATTGCTCAGTCTCGAAGAACAGGATGGGATATTACGCCGGTTGTCTTTGATGGGCGATGCGGAAGAAGTGGTCTCGGGACACAAGTTCTATGACAACGTAGCTCCGTTGGCAATCCCCGGCGGCCTGATTCATATCGATGATCCTGATCCTGAAAACCCAAAGGTCACCGCCTTGCCGTGGCCCAAAGATTTATGGATGACCACAATCACACCCGAATTCGCGCTAAAGACACGCCAGATGCGCGAAGCACTAAACGATAAACAGGTTCCGTGGAAGCAAGCTGAGATTGCGTCGCAATACCGGGCCGAAGTGATGCGTGGTTTATATACCGATGATGCCGCGCGCGTGATTCGCTACTCTGGTGATAGCATTGTCGAGGGTTTTCGCTGGCCGCACATCAAGGCATCTGATGCATTACTCAAGCATATCGAACAAAAGCGCGCTGCAGACGCTCTGTACGCAATCGGTATTTCCGGTTCAGGGCCCACGGTGTACGTATTGTCGACCTCAAAACGCGAGGCTGACCAGATTGGGCACGAGTTGCATGAAATCTGGAAGCATCAGGGCATTATGAGCTGGTGGTTTGTGCATGAGCACAACAAGGCCGGCGCGCGGGTGATCGAAGTCAGCTAGCGTGTTCGTATTACAGTGGTGGGCGTGCATGTTGTGTCCAGGCCATGTTCATGGGCGGCCATTCGGTGGAAGAATGAGACCACTGAATATGTGACCAGATGTGCAAGTACGATGTTCGTGTCTGCTGATGTAGTTCGGGTCTAGAATGGATACGAATCCAGCATCGTTTCCTGATGATTCTATTAGTTGCCTAGAGAATTTGATGGGCACACAACAGGCTTTTAGTGGTGTCTTTACTATCCGGCCCCAGAAGGTAGACATAATGTTTGGTAATACTTTCAGGCAACGCTAACGTTTATCTGCATTCAGCCGGAAAGTCCTTTTGTCTAAGTTTCGTTCTAACAGGGCCTGGATCAATAGAATTGACCCGAACAGATGTATTTTTCAGTTCTTCTGCGAGCGTGATCATCATGCCATCGATAGCATGCTTGGATATGCCATATGCGCCCCAGTAGGCATCGTGCTTTCTTGCGTCATGATCAGCCGTGAATACAATCGATGCATCATCAGACTTTTTAGTAGTGGTAAGCAGGCTTGGGTAAGCATAAACGGTGCATTGGGATTGACCTGCATGACTTCATACCAGGTTTCGGTATCGTATTCATCCAATGGTGTTAGGTAACCAAGCTTGGCTGCATTATGGAGCAGGCCATCCAACCGACCGAATTCTGTGCGTATTTTATCTGCAAGTTCCAGGTAATCCTTTTGTGTTGCCGTCTCCAGGTTAAGTGGATAAATAGCGGGTTGTGGATATCCTGCGTTTTCAATTGTGTCGTAGGTTTCTTCCAGTTCCCTGAGGCTGTAATCGAGTAACACTGTTGTTGCGCCAAATGCCGCTAATGCGCAGACAACCACGCGCCCAATGCCGGATGCGGCGCCTGTAACAAGAGTAACCCGGCCTTTAAGGTATTGTTCTTCCGGGTCGATCGCCTTCACTGGACGGAATTCGTTTCATGGTTGATGATCAGGTCGGCACAACTTAATCCACTACGTACCGCCCCCTCAAGTGTCGCAGGATAGCCAGTATCGGTATAGTCACCTGCCAGGTATAAACCGTTCACAGGTGTTGCGTTGCATGGCCGATACTGGTTAATGCCTGCGCTGGCAGAGAAGGTTGCCAGCTTTTCGCGGATCACTTTTGTCTGGATAGGTGGCGGCAGATGGGGGAATCGCAGACTCAGTTCATTGTGCACCAGTCTTCCGAGTTCAGCAGTTGAATACCCCATATGATCTCCCCTGGAGCTGATGACCACAGACATCAAGCCATTCTGGTGACATAGCGACCGGTCAAAAACCCATTGGGCGGCTGAATCCAGAAGGCCAAACATGGGCGAAGGCAACCTGGTTTCAGCAGGGTAGCGCAAGTAGATTGTGGTGATGGGCTCGTATTCATATGTTTCAATCTGTTCCTTGATCTCATGTAATTCACCGTGTGGTTCAATCAGGGACAGGCAGGTCTTAGGTGGCACGGCAAGGATCACATTCTGGCCTTCGTAACGGGCGTTGCGGGTATTAGTTCCGGATATCCGTGTGTGCGATATTTCAATATGAGTTACACGTTCATGCTTGATAACTTCGCCATTATTATCCCTCAGGTATTGTTCGGCAGGTTCCGGGAAGAGCTTGCCGAGATCAGTTTTTGGTATGAGCAGATCTGAATTCCGACTGCTTGTATTAAATGTGTCTTTCACGATGGCCTGGAATATTTGTGCAGACGCAATATCAATAGGCGTATTTAGTGCTGCTAAACATAATGGCTCCCAAAGTGCTTTTGTGATTCGCTCAGGTTGTTTGCTGATAGTCAGCAACTCAATGACGCTGATGTCCGTTTCAGCAGTTAGTTCATGGCCAATCATGCTGCGCCAGCCAAAAATGGCTGCGAATTTATCCTTGGCGCTGATCCCTTTGGCATTTATAAGCGCAAAAAGCAGGTGAAACGGGGCTGGCAAATGCGGCGCGTGCAGGTTGACCGCACCGCTTGTTTCCAGCATGTCGAGTTTCAGAGGTAGCCGATGCAATAGTGCCTGCGTGTTGACACCAATCAGATCCAGTAAGCGGAGCAAATGTGTATAGGC
>BTQO01000040.1:0-9099 GCA_036985915.1 Gammaproteobacteria bacterium
CGGTGCTGGATACCGTGCTGACCCTAATGCGTATTAAGTTCAAGGAACTCAAAGTGTGACCGTTTCGATTCAGGGCGGTACCCTGTAAATTATCAAGGGTTGCAGGCGACCTGAGGAGCAGTACCGCTTCCAGCGTGCCTGGGTAAGGGTGCGCCCTATATCCAAAGCGTTTGCTTATTGGATCACATGGATGAGCTATTGAAATTGGCCGGTTTTTAAACGATCAGCAACGCAGCGCTTTAGCGCAAGGCGCATAAAGTAAGGTTTTTGAAGATTTGTTGAAGTAACAGTTTTAAAGACATTATTTTCATTAAAAAATTTTAGGATCTTAGGGGTACATACTTATGTTATTGCGTGTATTGAGATACTTGCCTGCCCTGTTGGTTGGCGGTCTTGTGCTTCTGGTTGCCCAGACAGCCGGTGCCGATTGGGGGGCATTGAATCTGCCCGAAGGCGTGACACCAATCAGCAAGAAGGTCTACGACCTGCATATGCTTATCCTTTGGATCTGTGTTGTGATCGCCGTTATCGTATTTGGTGCAATGTTTTACTCGATGTATGCACACCGTAAATCAAGGGGTGCCCAGCCCGCACAGTTTCATGAAAGCACCAAAGTGGAGGTCATTTGGACCATCATTCCTTTTCTGATTCTGGTGGGTATGGCGATCCCGGCAACCTCGACACTGGTGTTTATGAGCGATACAGAAAATGCTGACCTGACCATCAAAATCACAGGGCATCAGTGGAAGTGGCAGTATGATTATATTGACGATGGCATCAGCTTTATCAGTTCACTGACTGAAGAAAGCCGTAATGCCATCAAGGGTGACCCGGCTTCTGTTGACAACTATTTACTGGATGTCGACAAGCCACTTGTGCTTCCCACCAACAAAAAGGTTCGTTTTTTAGTGACCGCATCGGATGTTATCCATTCCTGGTGGGTGCCAATGCTGGGTCAAAAGCAGGATGCAATTCCTGGATTCATCAACGAGATGTGGACCAGGATCAATGAAGAAGGCACCTATCGTGGTCAGTGTGCCGAACTCTGTGGCAAGGATCATGGGTTCATGCCGGTGGTCGTGGTGGCCAAAAATGAGGCCGACTACCAGGCTTGGGTGAATGAGCAAAAGGGTGAGGCCGCAGCGGCGGCAGCAGCAGCCGAGGAGACCTGGACCCAGGATGAGCTGATGGCCAAGGGTGCCAAGGTGTACAACACTCAGTGCGCTGCCTGCCATGGCGCCAATGGCGAGGGCGGTATCGGTAAACCCATTGTGGGTTCAGCGATTGCCACAGGACCGCTTGCCGGTCACCTCGACATCATCATGAAGGGTAAGCAGGGCACGGCTATGGCCGCGTATGCCGCAATCCTGAATGATGTGGATATCGCAGCAGTTACCACCTATCAGCGTAATTCCTGGGGTAATGCAGCAAGCCCAGTCCAGCCGGCAGACGTAAAAACCGCGCGCTAATAATTTAGTCGGTTTAGACAATTTCTATTTTGGAGCCCACTCATATGAGTACAGCCACAGCTACACATAACGAGCATCACGACCATGGACCAGAGAAGGGACTGATGCGTTGGATTCGTACGACTAACCACAAGGACATCGGCACGCTGTACCTGGTTTTTTCACTGATCATGTTCTTCGTTGGTGGCTCTATGGCCATGGTGATTCGGGCCGAACTGTTCCAGCCAGGTCTGCAACTGGTCGAACCGGGTTTCTTCAACCAGTTGACGACCATGCACGCACTGGTGATGGTGTTCGGTGCCGTGATGCCGGCCTTTGTCGGTCTTGCCAACTGGTTGCTGCCCATGATGATCGGTGCACCGGATATGGCGCTGCCGCGTATGAACAATTGGTCATTCTGGCTTCTACCGTTTGGTTTTGCGATGTTAATCGCGACGTTCTTTATGCCAGGCGGCGCGCCAGCCGCAGGCTGGACGATGTATCCGCCGCTGATTCAGCAGACCGGTATGGCACTCCCGTTTTTGATCTTCACCGTTCATATTCTGGGTATTTCCTCGATTATGGGGGCGATTAATATCATCGCGACCATCCTCAATATGCGCGCCCCGGGCATGACGTTGATGAAGATGCCGTTGTTTGTCTGGACCTGGTTCATTACCGCGTACTTGCTGATTGCAGTGATGCCGGTATTTGCAGGCGCCGTCACGATGTTGCTCACGGACAAGTACTTTGGTACTTCGTTTTTCAACGCTGCTGGTGGTGGTGACCCGGTATTGTTCCAGCATGTGTTCTGGTTCTTCGGTCATCCCGAGGTGTATATCATGATCCTGCCGGCCTTTGGTGTCATATCGGCGATCATACCGACATTCGCACGTAAACCTTTGTTTGGGTATAGCTCGATGGTCTATGCAACCGCATCGATCGCATTCCTGTCATTCATCGTCTGGGCGCATCACATGTTTACCGTGGGTATGCCGTTAGCAGGTGAGCTGTACTTCATGTATGCCACCATGATGATCGCAGTACCGACCGGCGTGAAGGTATTCAACTGGATTTCCACCATGTGGAGGGGCGCCATGACCTTTGAGACCCCGATGCTGTTTGCGGTTGCCTTTGTAATCCTGTTTACCATCGGTGGCTTCTCTGGCTTGATGATGGCGATTACGCCGGTCGATTTCCAGTACCATGACACCTACTTTATCGTTGCTCATTTCCATTACACGCTGGTAACCGGTTCTGTGTTTGCGATATTTGCAGCCGTGTATTACTGGCTACCAAAGTGGACTGGCCGGATGTACAGTGAAAAGCTCGGCAAGGTGCATTTCTGGTTGTCGGTTATCTTTGTCAACGTGCTGTTCTTTCCGCAGCATTTCCTGGGGCTGGCCGGTATGCCACGTCGCATCCCGGACTATGCCGTGCAATTTGCCGACTGGAATATGGTGTCCAGTATCGGCGGTTTTGCATTCGGGTTATCACAACTGTTATTCGCCTATATCGTCTTTACGGCTGTTCGTGGCGGTGAGAAGGCTACTGACAGGGTTTGGGAAGGCGCAACCGGTCTTGAGTTCGAGCTGCTGCCTTCGCCGCCGCCTTATCACAGCTTTACCGTTGCCCCCGAGGTGAAATAAGCGGCACAGGATTCTGGTGATGATTATGGCGCAACATACGGATGAGCAACAAAAGCGGACAGGGGTTCGTCGTACCGCTTTTTTGCTCGTATTGCTTGCCGCAGGTTTTTACGCAGGATTTATTCTGTTTAACTGGGCGCTATGAACGAACAGAGGCCTAACCAGGGAAACATCGCTCGCACCAACATGCGATCTATGCGGTTGTTGGTAATCGTACCTGTAGTTATGTTTGGTTTCGGCTTTTTGATGGCACCGCTTTATGACGTGTTCTGCCAGGTGACCGGTTTCGGTGGACGGACTGCCAAGGAAGCCGTAACGGTCAACTCGACGGTTGTCGACAAGTCCAGGCAGGTAACCGTTGAGTTCGTAACCAGCCTGAACAAGGGCGTAGCGATGGACTTCAAACCCGCCGTTACGCGCATGAAGGTCTATCCCGGCGAAGTCAACGAAACATGGTTTGTTGCCAGTAACTTAAAACAGCAACAGGTGGTTGCTCAGGCAGTGCATAATATTACGCCGCCGCAGAGCGCTGTATATTTCAGCAAAACGGAATGTTTCTGCTTCACCCAGCAAATGTTCATGCCCGGTGAGACCAAGGAGATGCCGCTACGGTTCGTGGTTTCCCCCGACTTACCAAAGGATCTGCAAACCATTACGCTTTCTTATACGTTTTTTGACATTACAAACAAGACGGCGCAACTGACGTCGAACTAATAGATTATTTACGATTATTACTAAAGGGTTTTGATCATGGCACATGCACAAGGTGATTATTACATACCGAATGGCACCAATTGGCCGATTCTTGGTTCAATTGGACTGACGCTGATACTGAGCGGTTTTGCGGTCCTCCTGAATGAAATAGCAGCCGGCAAGTGGATGATGATTCTGGGCGCCCTGGTTTTCATCTATATGTTGTTCGGCTGGTTTGGTACCGTGATCCATGAAAGTCAAGCGGGTACCTACAATAGCCAGGTCGATTTCTCGTTCCGTTTGGGAATGGGCTGGTTCATTTTCTCGGAAGTCATGTTCTTCGCAGTATTCTTCGGCGTACTGTTTTACGCGCGTGTTTTGTCAGTGCCTTGGCTTGCGGGCGAAGGTGATGGCGTGATGACGCATGCCGTTTTGTGGTCAAACTTTATCGGTGAATGGCCACTGTTGAATAACCCGGACCCGGAAATGTTCAAATCGCCTGAGGGTATTATTCCTGCGTGGGGTATACCCGCGATCAATACGGTCATTCTGCTTAGCAGCGGTGTTACCGTGACGCTCGCACACTGGGCCTTGAAAGAACAAAAACGCAGCGCATTGCAATTATGGCTATTGGCTACCGTTATTCTTGGTTTTTTGTTCGTATACCTACAGGCCATTGAATATATTCATGCGTATAAAGAACTTAACCTGACGTTGGGTTCTGGTATCTATGGCTCCACGTTTTTCATGTTGACCGGTTTTCATGGTCTGCATGTCACGCTGGGTGCCACGATGCTGGTTGTTATCCTGATCAGGGTATTTAAGGGCCATTTTACCCCTGACAACCACTTTGCCTTCGAGGCTGTCGCCTGGTATTGGCACTTTGTTGACGTGGTTTGGCTGGGCCTGTTTATATTCGTCTACTGGATCTGACAGCTATAAGTCATGAATAAATGGCGCGACGTTAATGTGTCGCGACATTATTATTGAGTTGTATTGGGTTGAGATGGCCCTGGTTGCGGTACGATGCCATGTGGCTTGATGAAGCCGGCTGCGTACATCAGCATCAACAGCAGGAACAGTGCAACGGATAGACCTATCCGCCATGATAGGGCCTTGAGCGTCCGGTCAGATTTGCCACGGTCTTTTAGCATATAAAAGAGGCCGGATCCAAGGCTGATTAGGATGACCACTAAAATCGCGATGACAAGCAGCTTTGCCATGTTCATGCCCCATCATGCTATTCGAATGTTCTCAGTATAAACCCTTGGTAACGTGTACACGAGAATGCCGGGTCAGTAACAGGTCTAACAATGGTTATTCGATTTAATAATTTTGAATTCCGCACGCATTTTATTGCACTCCTTGTTGTGTTGGCACTATTGATATTCCTGATATCACTTGGTGTATGGCAGCTATCCCGCGCAGAACAGAAGCGTGAACTGGAAAAGCTGTATATGGGTAGCGACCAGCAATCGTACTTACGCGCTGAACAGGTTGAAGATAGGTGGCATGAACTGCGTTATAGAGAACTTCGTGTATCAGGACGCTATGAAACTGACAAACAAATACTGCTCGATAACCAGGTCAATCGGGGGCGCATCGGTTACCATGTGTTTACACCACTAAAGATCGGGAAGCATGAATGGGTATTGGTCAATCGTGGTTGGGTATCAGCCGACGAAGACCGGAGGAAATTGCCGGCGATTGACATTGCACCTTCAGCAAGAAAGGTCGTTGGTCTGATTAATCACCCACCCGGCGTTGGAGTTCGTATAGGTTCGCTTGATCAAGCTAAACATGGATTCCCGCTTCGAATCCCTTATTTAGATATTAACTGGCTGGAAAAGCGGCTTAATATAAAGCTTAAACCCTATGTGTTGTTGCTTATTCCCGGTGAGGTGGATGGCTATATTCGGCAGTGGCATCCTGTGGTCTTTCCGCCAGAACGTAATGAGGCTTACGCTGTTACATGGTTCGCTCTAGCTGCTGCACTGATCATATTGTATATGTTCTCTACCATAAGGCGTACTCCCAGGACTGAATAATGAGCGATGAAGTAAACACGCAACAACGTAAGTCGCGTTTGGTGATTATTGCTTTGGCATTGTTGTTTATAGTGCCATTGCTTATTGCCGTGATCATGCTTGCTATGCCGGCTATGCGCGGGCTGACCGGGACAACCAATTATGGAGAACTCATTGAACCACCGAGACCATTAACCGGTCTTTCATTGCTCGATGAGACTGGAAGCGATATAGGTATCCGTGCGCTTGAAGGGCGCTGGACATACCTGATGTTTATAAAATCCGTGTGTAATAATCAATGCGCCGACAATTTAATCAAGACCCGGCAGATTTGGTTTGCACTTGGCAAGGATGCTAATCGTACACAGCGTTGGCTGGTGTATAACAAACCGGTAAGTTTCGATGCCGGACAATCGCTTACAGCTGAATATCCGAACCTGTATGTTGTATACGCTGAAAATGTTCAGCAACTCAGAAAATTATTTATTCAATCAGGGGAAAATGCAGAAGCGCTGTACGCATATACGTATCTCATCGATCCGATTGGTAATCTCATGATGCGGTATACGAATGATGCAGATGCATCGAAGATGCTCAAGGATATGAAAAGGCTGTTGAAAGTGTCATGGATCAGGCCGTCGCAATGAATGCGGCTCACTATAGGGTATGTCGCATAGGGTTATTGCAGGGCGCACCGAATCGGGTTTGTGACCATTTACCCTCGTTCCAGGGCATATACAGCAATGAGCGCGATGCTGTGTTGGCAATTGGCACAACGGGTGATGGAACCCGGTATAATAAGTACGGTATTTTACTGACGGCGTTCTGATTCAGGTGCGTGCTCTCTTGTTACCGATCGCAACAGCGGCATGTTATTTCAGGAAAGTGATTCATAATGCGCCGGGAAGTTAGAGGGCTGGTAGTGAGCGAAAATAGTATGAATCATATGGCGGTATCCCGGGTTTGGCAGAACTACCTGGAACTGACCAAGCCCAAGGTTGTGTTGCTGATCGTCTTTACGGCGATCGTCGGTATGTTCCTGTCTGTGCCGGGTGTTGTACCCTGGCAGCCGCTCATCTTTGGCAGCCTGGGTATTGGGCTGGCGGCTTCATCCGCTGCGGTGATCAACCATATACTCGATCAGCGGGCAGACGCGCTTATGGCCAGGACTGAACAACGTCCGATACCAACCGGGTATATCGATAATGTTCAAGCGGGTGTGTTCGCCCTGATACTGGGGTCACTCGCGATGCTGATACTTGTCGGATTTGTCAATCTGCTGACCGCGGGTCTGACACTGCTCTCACTGATTGGATACGCAGTGATTTATACGATGTATTTAAAGCGTGCGACACCGCAGAATATAGTTATCGGCGGCGCTGCCGGTGCTGCACCACCAATACTTGGGTGGACAGCCGTGACCGGAGATTTGCACCCACATGCACTATTGCTGTTCCTGATAATCTTTGTGTGGACACCGCCACATTTCTGGGCTTTGGCCATTCATCGTTACGAGGACTATGCCAAGGCGGATATACCCATGCTGCCTGTTACGCATGGGCTGCCGTTTACGCGGCTGCAAATCCTGTTTTACACTATCCTGTTGCTGGTCGTCAGCGTGTTGCCCTTTGCAGTAAGGATGAGTGGCTATTTGTATTTGACCGGTGCGCTCGCCTTGGGTGGCGTGTTTCTGTATTACGCTATCGCCATGATGGTTTCCAACGATCAACGATTACCAATAACAACCTTTGGTTATTCCATTTTGTATCTCATAGGTTTATTTGTTTTTTTACTGGCGGATCATTATGTGCTGCAGATTGTTAAACTGATCGGAGGCTAGATCTATAGCGGTTGTTTGATGTGTTGCTGACTGATAGCAGTAAATAATTTTGTAGTAATGTAATGGTATTGTCTGTATACACAATAACCTTCGCGGTAGCGCGAAAGGGCAGTTCCCCAAGCAAATTACGATTATGATTTAATAGGGTGACAGGTATGGGATTTGAGAGTTTTTCACAAGCGCAGCACTTCTTTCTCTGGTCGATATTTGCGATTGCTGTAGTGATGGGCGCACTGGTACATAAAACCAATTTCTGCACCATGGGTGCGGTTTCCGACTGGGTTAATATGGGCGATACCGGGCGGATGCGTGCCTGGTTGTTAGCAATTGCCGTAGCCCTGCTTGGCGTAACGATCCTGGAAGCGGCTGACCTGGTGAATC
This sequence comes from Gammaproteobacteria bacterium, assembly GCA_036985915.1. Classification (GTDB taxonomy): domain Bacteria; phylum Pseudomonadota; class Gammaproteobacteria; order JAJDYQ01; family JAJDYQ01; genus BTQO01. Next base: position 8,039 of record BTQO01000040.1, read on the forward strand.
CGGATAACGCGTTTCCACCTTACCGGGGAAGTACTTTAATTTGGGCCGAGAACCTTCTGGGCGGACTCCTCTTTGGTATTGGCATGACCCTGGGCAGTGGTTGTGCCAATAAAACATTGATCAGGATCGGCGGCGGTAACATCAAGTCGATCATGATGTTGCTGATCATCGCGGTTATCGCTTATTACATGGTGAATCCGTTTCCGGACAGCGATAAGACCTTGTTTACGGTGCTGTTCATTGACTGGATTCGACCGCTGGCGATCAATCTGAAGACCAATCAGGATCTGGGTGCCATGATTGCCGGTGAAGATGCAGGCACTGCACGCCTTGTGATCGGTCTTTTGTTGGCTACTACCATCCTGTTCTTTGTTTTTAAATCCCTGGATTTTCGCGGTAATTTCGACAATATTCTGGGTGGACTGGTCGTTGGTCTGGCAGTGTTGGGTGCCTGGTATATAACAAGCAATGTGGCCATTGATCTGGATGGTGAGCAATATTCATTGCGATCGTATACTCAGGAGTGGGATTTTATTGCCGAGTCCGATGAAGGAAAACCTGCTGATTCGAGACCATTAAGTCCGCAGTCGTTTACTTTTATCAATCCCACGGGTCAGACATTGGGCTATGCCATGTCACGCTTTAACAGTGCCTATGTTACGTTTGGCGTAGTGGCACTGGCGGGGGTTATCCTGGGGTCACTTTTCTGGTCCGTGGTCAGCAAGGGTTTCCGGATAGAATGGTTCGCTTCATTCAAGGATTTTGTAATGCACTTTTTCGGCGCAGCTCTGATGGGCTTTGGCGGTGTCCTGGGATTGGGTTGCACAATTGGTCAGGGTGTCACCGGCGTCTCTACGCTGGCCCTCGGGTCGTTTATTACCTTTGGTGCTATCGTGTTAGGTAGTGCACTGACGATGAAAACCCAGTATTACAAAATGCTGTATGAAGATGCGAGCATTTTTGCGGCACTGGTTACAGCGCTGGTTGAAGTGCGCTTGTTACCAAAGGGTTTCCGAAAGCTCGAGGCGTTGTGATCAGTTAAGGAAACTTAAGATTTATTC
>BTQO01000041.1:0-9066 GCA_036985915.1 Gammaproteobacteria bacterium
TTATCCAGAGCTGACTTCAGATCGTTATTGAGTTTTTCGCGTTCAGCCAGCATTTCATCCAGTTCATGTTGCACAAGCACTGAACGCAGTGTTGTCTGTGCAAGCTGGCTGGTCGCCGAATAATAATCTTCAACCTGAATAATGGCGCGCTCAGCATCGATAACACGAAAATAAACAACTGCATTAACCTTCACCGTAACATTATCACGGGAAATGACATCCTGGCTGGGCACATCCATAACGATGGTGCGCATATCAACCTTAACCATGGTCTGCAAGCCTATAAAAATGAATCGTAGGCCAGGTCCGCGTACAGATGTGAATCTTCCTAACGTGAATACAACGCCGCGTTCATATTCCATGAGAATACGAAATCCTGGGAATACATATACTGCAACAAACCCTAGTAAAAGATAAATAATTGTCATTTCCAACCTCCTTCTCTTAACATCTGAACATGGTCACTATTGAATTCCTTCGCTTTTGGATTCAAGTTTTAATATGAGGCCGTCCACATCCTTGATCTGAACAGTGTCTCCTTTGTGGATATTGCCTTCGCCCAGTGCATCCCAGATCTCGCCGTGCATCATAACCTTGCCTTTACCATCTGAAAACTCGTCCAACACGACAACTGTTGCGCCAATGAGTTCGTCACGGCCGGTTGCATATCGCCGTTTGCGTGACTTAATCAGCAATGTCAGCGCGCCAATAATGAAAACAACCGAGATAAGCGCAGTACCGCCTATCAGCGGAATGGAAATAGCATAGCCTTCATCCATCAGAATGATAGAGCCAAACACAAAGGCCACGACACCGCCCAAACCGAGCATGCCGAAACTCGGTGCAAACGCTTCAGCTACCATAAAAGATATACCCAGCAATACCAGCGCCAAGCCGGTAAAGTTCACGGGTAAAATCTGAAAGGCATACAAGGCAAGCAACAGGCTGATTGCACCGGCAACACCGGGAACAACTGCACCCGGGTTGGTAAACTCAAAGAATAATCCGTAAATTCCAAGCAGCATCAATATATATGCCATATTGGGATCGGTAATGACTGACAATAATTTATTACGCCAGTCTGGTTCAACGTCTACAAAAACAAGCTGGCCTGTATCCAGTTGATGCGTCTCGCCCAAAACCTCCAGTTTCAGGCCATTGAGTTTTTCACGTAATTCATCCAGGTCTCGTGCAATAAAATCAATCACCCCTTTTTCCAAAGCCTCTTCTGAGGGCAGGCTGACGCCTTTACGTACCGCCTCAATCGCCCACTGTTCATTGCGGCCTCGTAACTTGGCCAAAGAACGAATATATGCAACTGCATCATTTATAATCTTGCGTTTCATCGCCACAGCATCTGAAACCGGTTCTGGCTCTGAGGTCTGCTTGATGGCATCTACTTTGGGTTGATCGTCTTTTTCGAGTTGGTCATTTTCCCCCGGCTGTTTCTGCGCCGTATCTTTAGCCTGGCCTTTTTCCTTGGGTGACTGTTTGTCCTTTTCGGTGGCTGGCTTTTCCGACCCGAACGGGCTGGTACCACCAATTGATACCGGCGTTGCAGCACCCAGGTTGGTTGCTGGCGCCATCACTGCAACATGACTGGCATAGAGGATGTACGTACCAGCGCTGGCAGCACGTGCACCGCCGGGTGATACCCAGGTAACAATCGGGACGCTGGAAGATAATATCGCCTTGATAATTTCCCGCATGGAGGAATCAAGCCCCCCGGGTGTATCCATGCGCAAGACAACCAATTTTGCCTGTTCTTCTTCGGCACGCTCAATCCCGCGTATTACGTAGTCACTGGTTGCGGGTCCAATCGCGCCTTTGACCTCCAGCACGAGCGCCTGATTGCTACTATCGTTTCCCCATGCCACGAGTGAGAATACGCTGAACACCAATATAAATGCGCATACCACTCTGACCCATGAGCGAAGTATGGTCATCACGAATCTGCCTGGCCCTCCTGTTCTTCCATTTTGGCAACTTCTTCATGAACCTTGGCCATATCGAGTGCCTTGGCCTTTTCAATCACATCCTCGAGTGCAGCAGGTGGTAATGCGCCAGGTTGTGCGAAAATGCCAACCTGCTCACGGAAGATCATCAAGGTTGGTATAGACCGAATACTAAAATGCGCGGCGATTTTCTGTTGTTCCTCGGTATTAACTTTTGCAAATATAATGTCATTATGCTGTTCAGATGCCGCTTCATACGTTGGTGCGAATGACTTACATGGTCCGCACCATGACGCCCAGAAATCGATAATAACCATATCATTTCCGGTAATTGTTTCCTCAAAGTTTTTTTCTGTCAGTTCAATAGTTGCCACTCGGAATCCCTCCGAAAATCACACCCGGTTCAGGTGCAGATTGCATAACGATTATTTAAGTATACTAACGATTCAGCTGATTCACTTGAAAAACATTTCAGCTGATTTCGTCCGGGTCGGCGATATAAACCAGTGTTCCCTCAAAAACTGCGTCATACACAGATATGACATCGGTGTTTCTCATTCGGATGCAACCCATTGATGCCGGTTGCCCAATCAACCCTTCCTCTGATGTGCCGTGGATGTAGATAAAACGCGAATAACTGTCCTTATGCCCGCCCTTGTTGTGGCCCTCCTCCAGACCGTCCAGCAACAAAATACGGGTTGTGATCAGATCCTTGCCTGTTGGTTGTGCACCTGGATTACGGTCTGCGATTTCGCCGGTGTTTTCACGGCCTATAAATATGGCGCCAATTGGCGCATCGCTGCCAATTTTTCCCGCAACACGATGCACACCGGTTGGCGTGCAATTTGAACCTTCCTCGCAACCAAGGCCAAAACGGGAAGTTGAAACATCAAATTCAGATCGCACAAGGTTATTGGACATCAGCAACATGGACTGATTCTTCGTATTCACAAGTAAAACCGGCGCCCCAGACTGATATCCGAATTCACTCGCCAATTTGTGCAACGATTTTTCTACCCACTGGTCCATTGCGGATGTACTCTCTCATTGAAGCCTGGGAGCTGGAACAATAACATGGCGGTAATAACCTGACATTTCGAGAGAAACCTCATGGGTATAGAACTCGTAAGCTTTAATCTCTGTCCCTTTGTGCAAAGGTCGATCATTACCTTGCTGTACAAACAGGTGGATTACAAGATCACCTACATCGACATCAGTAACCCGCCCTATTGGTTCGTCGATATCTCGCCCTTTTCAAAAGTGCCGCTACTACGTATCGACGGAGCGCATGTTCTGTTCGAATCTGCCGTCATCAATGAATATATAGACGATATCACGCCTAATCGCATGCAACCTGAAGATCCGTTACTGCGCGCATTAAATCGTGCCTGGATAGAGGTCGGGTCGGCCTGCCTGGTTGACTTGTTCAAACTACTGTCAACCAAGGATGAGAAAATATTCAAACTGAAACAAGATGAAATGATCGATCGCCTGGATCAGGTTGAGGAAGTTCTGGATGAAAAACCTTTTTTCAACGGCCCGGACTTGTCCCTGGTGGATATGGCCTATGCACCCTTATTCATGCGTCTCGCAATCCTCGGCAAAACCAGCCCACTGTACAGCAGCACGGAATTACCCAATGTTGATGCCTGGAGCAAGGCGTTGCTGGCATTGCCGGCAGTCCAGTCCTCCGTAATACCCGACTTTGAGGAACTGTTTGTAAAAAGCATCAAGAATGATAATGGCTACGCCGCATCCATCTACGCAACATGAACGTCAATCGACGATGATCCTGCCCCCGGATCCGGCGTCCGAAAGGTCAACCAGCAAACTGTTCAATCGCTTCACATAATCAGCGGGGTCATCAAGCTCGCCCCCTTCGGAAAGAATTGCCTGGTCGAGTAATAGCTGCGACCAATCAACAAACCTGTCCTCATCCGTCTCCTCTTCCATACGCAACACCAATGGGTGTTCTATATTGATTTCCAGAACAGGCTTGCCTAAAGGCACCTCATGTCCGGCAGATTTGAACATACGCTGCAGGTGCATGCTCATATCATGATCTTCCAGAACAACACATGAAGGTGCATCGGTGAGACGGTGACTGACTCTAACATCCTTGATCTTCCCGTTTAATGCAGTCTTGATGCGCTCAACCAGGCCGGTGTGTTGACTCGCCAGCTTTTCCCTGGCCTTTTGCTCGTCTTCATCGATCAGGTCATCCAGGTCCAGTTCACCCTTTGCTATCGATTTGAATTTCTTATCCTGATACTCCTCGATATGCGACATCATCCATTCATCAACGCGATCGTAAAGCAACAATACTTCAATATCCTTGCCCCGGAACAAGCCTAGATACGAACTGTTTTTAGCGGCATTCAAACTATCCGAGGTCAGGTAATAAATGTATTTTTGATCCTTCTTCATACGGGCCAGGTAATCGGCCAGGGATACGGTCTGCTCATCACTGTTGGTACTTGAAAAACGCAACAGTTTCAAAATACGATCACGATTGACGGTATCTTCACCAGGGCCTTCTTTAATCACCTTGCCAAACTGCGTCCAGACAGTTGCGTACTTTTCAGGTTCCTTATCGGCCATTTTGGCCAGCGCATTCAGTATGCGTTTTACTGACGCAGAGCGAATCGAATTAATCAACTTGTTTTGCTGCAGCAATTCGCGCGACACGTTCAGTGGCAGGTCATCCGAATCAACCAACCCCCGCACAAAGCGTAAATATGCAGGCATCAGGTGTTTCGCATCATCCATAATGAAAACGCGCTTGACATACAGTTTCAACCCGTGCGGATGATCCCTGTCCCACAGGTCGAATGGCGCACGGCCTGGAATATACAGAAGAGTTGTATAGCTCTGTTTACCCTCAACACGATTATGCAGCCAGGCCAGAGGCTCTTCAAAATCATGCGCGACGTGTTTGTAAAACTCCTTATATTCTTCATCCTTGATTTCAGACTTCGGCCTTTGCCACAGTGCGGATGCACGATTAACAGTTTCCCATTCATCTTTTTTGTCCTTCTCTTCAAACTGCATCTCAACCGGAAACGCGATGTGGTCTGCATAGGTGTGAATGATGTGGCGTAAACGATATGGATCAAGAAATTCCTTTTCATCCTTTTTAAGGTGCAACGTAACATCTGTGCCGCGGGTGGGCCTGGTTACCGATTCCACGCTGTATGTACCTTTACCGTCTGACTTCCATACCACGCCCTGGTCTGCGCTATCAGCTGCCTTGCGGCTAACAACCGTTACTTTATCTGCAACGATAAAACTGGAATAAAAACCCACGCCGAACTGGCCGATAAGCCGTACATCCTTCGCCTGGTCGCCTGTCAGGGATTTTAAAAACTCCTGGGTACCAGACTTGGCAATCGTACCCAGGTGTGCGACGGCATCTTCCTTACTCATACCGATACCATTATCACTGACGGTAATGGTGTGTTTTTCAGGATCGAATGTGATCCGGATTCTAAAATCAGGATCATCGCCGTAAAGATCGGGTTTGCCTAATGCTTCAAATCGAAGCGTGTCACATGCGTCTGATGCATTTGATACCAGTTCACGCAGGAATATTTCCTTGTTGGAATACAATGAATGGATCATCAGATCCAGTAATTGCCTGGCCTCGGCCTGGAAATCCATCGTCTGCTTGTCAGCAACGGTACTCATGAATAATCTGCTCCTAAGAGTGCATTTGATCGTGAACCATAAAATGGGGGCTTAAGCCTGTTGATTCAAGGTTGCGGCGGCAAAACCCCTTCATGGCGCAGTAGCCACTGCTTGATGGTCATATTGCGGCCCGCTGTTTTGCCGCCATACCCGCCTAATCCGGTTGCTGCAACCACGCGATGACATGGTGTGATAATCGGGATTGGGTTTGCCCTGCACGCAGCTGCCAATGCCCTTGGCGAGGTGCCGATTTGTTTAGCCAAAACGCCATAACTACGCGTCTGCCCGAGCGGTATGCGCCGCAACTGTCGCCATACTTTTAGTTGAAATGCGGTGCCTTTGGGGTCAATGGCCAGCGTAAATGGCTCTTTGGGATTACGAAACCAGCGGGCCAGCTGATGTGCGGCCTCTTCTGATTGTCCGGATCCGCAGGCAGGCGGCACAAATACTGACGTATGGTTAAGAAACTTCAATCCTGTCAGGACATTACCTGATAACAACAGGCCGATATGACCGATCGGTGACTCAATGACTGCTTCAAAGCTCGAATAATCCACAATCGTGGCCGGCGTTTAACCGGCGCATTCACATGGACTTATTTGCCGTTTATACGACTGGCGACCTTTTCCTTGATGCGCGCAGCCTTGCCGGTACGGCTTCTCAAATAATACAGCTTGGCGCGGCGGACATTGCCACGCCGTTTGACCTTAATACTGGCAATTGCCGGACTATGCGTCTGGAATACACGTTCTACACCTTCACCATGTGAGACTTTTCGTACTGTAAAAGACGAATTCAGGCCACGGTTACGTTTCGCAATCACCACGCCCTCAAATGCCTGCATACGCTCACGCTCACCTTCCTTGACGCGTACCTGTACCACAACCGTATCGCCGGATGCAAAATCCGGGATGTCTTTTTTAAGTTGTTCGGTCTCAATCTGTTGAATCAAGTTACTCATCTTGTCTACCTCTGTGCAGCATTCCATCTATTCGTTTATCCCGTGCTCGGACTGAAATTCAGCCAGCAATTCCTGTTGTTCCTCGTCAAGCCGTATATTATCCAGCAAATCGGGCCTCCGAAGCCAGGTCCGGCCCAAGGCCTGCTTTAAACGCCAGCGCCGAATCGCTTCATGATCGCCGCTCAACAGTACCTGCGGCACCTGTTCACCTGCAAACACCTCCGGCCGTGTGTAGTGGGCACAGTCAAGCAGGCCTGCCACGAACGAATCCTGCTCAGCCGAGCGCTCATCACCCAATGCGCCCGGTAACAACCGTATCATGGCATCCACCAGCACCGCGACCGCCAGTTCGCCACCCGTTAAGACATAATCACCCAGTGAGTATTCCTCATCGACCATCTGGCCGATGACGCGCTCATCAATGCCCTCGTAACGGCCGGCGATCAACACCAAACCGGGCAACTGGCTCAGCCTGGTGACAGCCTGCTGATCCAGTCTTTTTCCCTGCGGTGACAGGTGTACAACCCGTGCATCACCGCCCAGTGCATCACCTGCCGCCTTAATAGCGGCAGACACCGGCTCGGGTTTGAGCACCATCCCTGGACCGCCGCCATAGGGCCGGTCATCCACTGTTCGATGACGGTCTGCGGTGTAGTCGCGGGGATTGATATAACCAATCTCCGCCAGGCCCATATCCTGCGCTCTGCTGATTACCCCATACGACAGCGCATCCTGGATCAGCGACGGAAACAATGTCACCACTTGAATACGCATGGTCATGTGCTTAATAGTCGGATTGCCAGTCAACCCGGATAACGCCGCAATCCAGGTCAACATCCCTGATCACCTGGTCTTTTATAAACGGGATTAACCGTTCACGTTCACCGTGAATGATCATCACGTCATTGGCGCCTGTTTCGATCAAGCGTTCGAGCCGGCCCAGGCTTGTGCCATCCAGGGTAACCACATCAAGCCCGATCAGCTCGGCCCAATAGTACTGACCCGGCGCCAGGGCGGGTAAATCTGACCTGGGCACTGCTATCTCGCAGCCAACCAACGTGTCAGCCTGATCACGATCGTCACAGCCGGCTAAATGCGCGATCACTGCCTTGCCGTGCATCTGGCCCTTGATCAGGCCCCTGATCACGTCCTGATCCCCTCGGGATAAATGCCAGCAGGAGAAATTTAGAATATTGCCGGCCGGATCTGTGTAGGAATGAATCTTGACCCAGCCTTGAAGCCCGAAAATACCGGTAATGCGCCCGACCGGTACCAAACCGGAGTGACCCGGGGACCTGCCAGAATCGATAGTCACATGACTAAGCGCTCTCTTTGGTCTCGCGCAGCAGGCTTGTGACACGATCACTCATCTGGGCGCCTTTGCCTTGCCAATGCGCAATGCGATCGTGATTAAGACTTAAACGCTGCTCACTTCCCTGCGCAACGGGGTTGAAATACCCAACACGCTCGATGTAGCGGCCGTCACGCGCACGGCGGCTGTCACAAACGACGATGTGATAAAAAGGGCGCTTCTTTGCGCCAGACCGCGAAAGCCGGATGGTTACCATAAGTCAGATACTCAATTGTTTCCTGTCCAAACAGGCGGCGTATTGTACGAATTTTGCTCTAAAAAGAAAGGCCTGTGCGGACAAATAACCACGCAGGCCTAATAAGGAAGCACTGGGAGGAAATCAGGCGGCTTCTTCGTGACCTTTGCGAAATGCATCAATTGCGGCCTTATGGCGCGCTTCAAAGGCCTTGCGGCGGGCCTCAAATTCCTTACGGACTTCGTCGTGGCGAGCATTAATACGCTTGCGTAGTTCATCGCGGCGCGCATCCATAGCCTTGCGTGCTTCATCGAATCGCTTCATGGCTGCATCGTGCTGTGCTTTAACAAACGGCGGCAGGGTGGCCAGCTGATAACCGGTGACGGCCTTTTCCCGGGCCCCAATGGCCTGCTCAATCGCAGCACGTTGCTGTTCTGCCAATTGCGCCATTTGAGCCTGTTGTGTCTCAAGGTCCTTGGCACGCAACACCTGAGCGGCAAAGGCCTGCCTGTGCGCCTTGATCATGGCCTCGAAATGGTCGCGGTGTGCTGCGGCAGCCTTATTAGCGGCTTCGCGCTGGGCTTTGAACTGAGCCTTGATCTGCTCGTGGGTAGGATATGCAAAAGGTGCAACAGCCCTAGCCGTCTCAGCCTGGACTGGCACCCAGGCAATACTGGCGAACACGGCCACACCGATCATACGGGTTAGTTTCTTCATTAATAAGGTCTCCTGCAATTTGATTGTTGATACGTTAAATAAGGGGGTTTGAATGCCTGATCTGGCCGGATTCAATACGCCTCGTGCCAAATATGAGATTTAGTATATTCGTAATTACTAATATTACAAGCATGACGACCCTTTAAGGGCCCAGTCTTTGAGTGATTTATCAGATTTTTCTAGAGCAGAAACAGTAAGT
>BTQO01000042.1:0-9043 GCA_036985915.1 Gammaproteobacteria bacterium
GAGGACGTATAGGGTGTGACGCCTGCCCGGTGCCGGAAGGTTAATTGATGGGGTTAGCTTCGGCGAAGCTCTTGATCGAAGCCCCGGTAAACGGCGGCCGTAACTATAACGGTCCTAAGGTTAATAAATCGCTAGCCTTAGTAAAACTGAACCATATGCGGGAAACTCCTCCAAAACTGTTTGGTACTCGTGGCGTTTTTTAACGCTGCAGTAAAAATCCAGCAGACATGGGGACAATCCGCAGGAAAGACCCGGATACGATAGTTGTAATCGGGAATCCTCAGAGACTTTACGTTCGGGAGTATTCTATGAACCTGGAAGTGCAATGGATAACAGGGTTTGTGGATGGTGAAGGTTGTTTTCATGTGAGCATTAATCCTCACAATGAAATAACTACAGGTTTTCAAGTATTACCTGAATTTACCGTTGTTCAACACAAACGCGATGTACAGGTACTTCATGCTTTAAAAGATCATTTTGGCTGTGGTGTAGTTCGAGTGAACCACGGCGACAGAATGGCTTACAGGGTAAGAAGTATTGAACATCTACTGGAAATAATTTGTCCATTTTTCATGGATCACACTTTGAAAACCAAAAAAAACATCGATTTCAAGAAGTTTAGACGTATTCTTTTAATGATGGAAAAAGGGGCGCATTTAACCGCTGATGGTATTGAAGAAATTCGTACCATTACCGAGCAAATGAACCGGAAAAGTGAGAATACTTAAGATAAAGTCCGACCTTTCTGGAAACAGTCAGGAGAATAATCGAGCGAAATTCCTTGTCGGGTAAGTTCCGACCTGCACGAATGGCGTAACGATAGCCACACTGTCTCCACCAGAGACTCAGTGAAATTGAACTCGCTGTTAAGATGCAGCGTACCCGCGGCTAGACGGAAAGACCCCGTGAACCTTTACTACAGCTTTGCACTGAACCTTGAACCTGTTTGTGTAGGATAGGTGGGAGGCTTTGAAGCGGTGACGCTAGTTACCGTGGAGCCAACCTTGAAATACCACCCTGGCATGCTTGAGGTTCTAACCCAGACCCGTAATCCGGGCCGGGAACAGTGTATGGTGGGTAGTTTGACTGGGGCGGTCTCCTCCCAAAGAGTAACGGAGGAGCGCGATGGTACCCTCAGCACGGTCGGAAATCGTGCGTTGCGTGCAAAGGCATAAGGGTGCTTGACTGCGAGACAGACACGTCGAGCAGGTGGGAAACCAGGTCTTAGTGATCCGGTGGTTCTGTATGGAAGGGCCATCGCTCAACGGATAAAAGGTACTCCGGGGATAACAGGCTGATACTGCCCAAGAGTCCATATCGACGGCAGTGTTTGGCACCTCGATGTCGGCTCATCACATCCTGGGGCTGAAGCAGGTCCCAAGGGTATGGCTGTTCGCCATTTAAAGTGGTACGCGAGCTGGGTTTAGAACGTCGTGAGACAGTTCGGTCCCTATCTGCCGTGGGCGCTGGAGACTTGAGGGAAGCTGTCCTTAGTACGAGAGGACCGGGATGGACGTACCTCTGGTGTACCGGTTGTCATGCCAATGGCATTGCCGGGTAGCTATGTACGGATGGGATAACCGCTGAAAGCATCTAAGCGGGAAGCCCACCCCAAGATTAGGTCTCCCTGGGAACTTGATTCCCCTGAAGGGCCGTTGAAGACTACAACGTTGATAGGCTGGGTGTGGAAGTGCAGTAATGTATGAAGCTAACCAGTACTAATTGCCCGTGAGGCTTGACCATATAACATCAAAGCAGTTTGGTGTTTGGTCAACATTTATCAGTCATATTACATGGCTGATAATGCAACATACCTTCAATATGTAATTGCCTGAACACTTCCCAAATATTGTTTCTTGTTTTCAAGATGTAATGTGAGGATAAGGAACACAGCAGCTTGCTTGGTGGCAATAGCGTGCGGGAACCACCCGATTCCATACCGAACTCGGAAGTGAAACTGTACTGCGCCGATGGTAGTGTGGGGTCTCCCCATGTGAGAGTAGGGCACCGCCAGGCTCTTATTCAGCGCTGCTCTAGCACATCCGTGTGCTCCGCAGCATAAGACCATCCTTGGTCAAAACCCCCGTAGCTCGTTAGAGTTACGGGGGTTTTCTTTTTCGAGGCTTGACTGGTAGTTGTTCCCGGCACGGTCGCTTGCAAGCAGGTGTTCCATTCCTCGACCATATGTTCCCGACGCGACTCTCGACAATATGTTCCTGACATTGTCTACCTCACACATCCGTGTGCTCGTACCCCGCCCATCCATGGACTCGTGCTCGCGACATTCGAACGTCCCTCGGCTCTAGCATCCTGCTTCGCTCTAACTCCTCCATCTGACCTCCATGGATGGAGGAAATGCAAGAGGATTGTCGGGAACAATCCTTGCCATGCAGTCGTGTTCATCACATAAGACCATCTCGGTAACTGCTCGACTTTGTCTCCTGAGTCGTTCTACCACTTACTTCCATGTAAGCGTCCTGCGTTACTCTCGGTCTTCGTTCCCGACGCGACTCTACCGATTCCTTCCATGGAATCGTACCTCCCCATATCCCTGTGGGTCGCAGGTCAAAACCCCCGTAGCTCGTTAGAGTTACGGGGGTTTCTTTTTTACGCGGGTTATTATTCGTTTAGCAAGCGGACAATCATGCGTTCAATTACCAGATATCGGTCATGATGCGAAAGGTACCCAGCGCTTTGCGCCCGAGACGTTCATGATTGTCATAGATTTTGAAGAAAATACCTTTTCGGGGCAATTTGCCACCAAATGCCATGGTAATGCTGATTGTGAACTCATCTGTTGCGGCCAGAGCCGGATCGAAGGTGTGACCATCGAACTTGATGCCTCGAACATCAAGCATTTCGATTTCGATTTCATGTGTACCTTTGTCAGCCAACAGGTCGATGACCAGGTATCCTTTGACCTGTTCATTAGCTGCGCGAATAACGTTGATGATTTTATCTGGTTGCGGGTTGTCCCTGGGCTGTACAATTTCATTGGTGAAATATGCATTGGTCACATAGGCAGGTTGCCTGTAACGTCCAGCCTCTGAGTCCGCCGTTACCATGACAAACGCCAGAATCAAGATCGTGCTTAGCAGCTTCATGTCAACATTTACCTCGGGCAGGTTTGTTCCGGGTAGACAAGGCTATCATGTGTGGCGGCCTTTGTTGATGGCGATTTTTCTTTGCCAGTTTGTTGTTCCATCGCAGGGTGCAGCAGAGCAGGGGCTAAAATCTGGTGAAGTCCGGATAATGGTGGGTGGCCAGGTTTACAAGGCAGCAATAGCCAGAACGAGGAGTGAGCGAAGGAAGGGCCTGATGAATCGGCAACGGCTTGCTCGTGATGAGGCTATGCTGATCGTGTTTCCTGAGGCCGATTATCATGAAATCTGGATGTGGAACATGCGTTTTTCACTGGATCTGGTCTGGATCTCTAATCAGCGCAAGGTTATCGGTGTAAGAACGGTATCCCCATGCCCTGCACTACCTTGCCCGATCTACCGGCCCCCTGGACCTGCTAAATATGTTCTTGAGGTGGCTCCCGGGTCATTTAACAGCAACATCGGTGATCTGGTAACAGGCCGATTTTGATAGGCTTGAAAATGCTGCACAATATCGGGTGATTTCGGTTTAGAATAGCGCGCCCGATCCCGGGTTCACACATTAAGTTTCGGATCCAGTATTTAATGAATTTTCAGTTATTTCAATGCGTTAGCATTAAGAAGGGCGCAGTCGCGCTGCTGTGGTTATTCCTGGCTCAACCCGTGTTGAGTTTTGCCTTGCCCCTTACGGTGGATGTGTACGGAGAGCGCACACGTGCCAATGGCAAGGTCCATGGGTTCAGGGTAGAGGATGGTGATGCCATGCGTCCTGGTGACCGTTTCCAGATCCGGATACGACCCGGTCAAGATGCCTATGTGTATGTCGTTCACTACGGCAGTAGCAGCCAAGCCTCGCTGATTTATCCGTTTCGTGGCGTACCGGAAGGCGGCTTGGTGAAATCGGGTGAGTGGCGGGTTGTGCCCGGGCCGGACCTGTTTTTCACGCTGGATGATACGACCGGTCGTGAACTGATGTTTGTTCTTGCGTCAGACAAACCAATCAGGAATCTCGGTGATATTTTTGCTGAGATGCAGCAGGTCGGCGGTAGTGACCCCATTGCTCTTCAGGGTGTGTTGGAACGCGCAGCGCCCCGTGTAAAGAAGGTCGAAATTAAAAACATTGGTCCCAAGGGCAACAAGTCCGGCGTGGATATACTCGTTCGAAGTATGGTTAATGAGTACACGCGTCGATATCAGGCCAACCCTTGGCCAGAAACCGAATATGGTGCTACGCTCAGGCAACGTAGGCGTTCTATACGCGAAGACGAATCAATTCCGGAAGCCGTACGGCAACGTTCGGCATCGCTCAAACCTAGCCGCACACCTAAACCGCGCACGCAAAAGCTAGCTGCCTTGTCGGCGCCTGCACCGGCTAAGACTCAACCCCCTGCAGTGAGCACACAATCTGTTGTTGAGCCACCTGCAACACCACAGGTGGCAGCCAGAACTGAGCCTGGTCAGGCAGCTGTAACCGCACCGCCTGGTCAAAACGAACGAGCAACCAAACAAGCCGCGCCCGAAGAACCCGGCCTCATGAGCCGCATGTTCGGGGGCCTGTTTGGTGGCGACGAAAAAAGTAAACCAGAACAACCAGTACCCGCAAAACAACCAGCGCAGTCAACAACCACGGTTGTCACTACCACACCGGTTTCCCCTGAGCCGCAGACACAGGAACCGGAAACAATTGCCAGCGCAACACCACTTGTGTTTGAACCGATTACACCGGACAAGCCCGAAGTAGCGGTTGAACCTAAGACGCCATCACCCGCACCGTTAGAAGAACAGGCGAACGAACCGGCCGCTGAAGAAATATTACCGGCGATTCAGGCTGAACAGAAATCCGCGGATGTAAGCATTGATCAAGCGCCTGTGCCACCAGCAGAACAACCGGTAGAGGAAGTCACACTGGCAGCAGTACCCTCCGCCCAGCCAGCAACAACTCAAAAAGAAGCAACCCCCGAACAACCCGGTTTTCTCGGTCGTGTGTTTGGTGGAATGTTCGGCGGCGGTGCTGCAAGCGAGACGGATGAACCCATAAGCGAAGCTGTTACCGTAAGCGCAGTTTCTGAACCACAAGCAGCATCCAAACCGGCGCCGCAGGAACAGGCTGTTAAGACTACTTCGCCTGTGCGCAAACCGGCACCGCCGCCACAACAGTTAAAGCCACAAGCTGTACCTGCGCGTCCGAAGCAGGTTGTGGCAAGGGCAGCGCCGCCAAGACCAGCCATCAAACCGGTGCCTGTGCAGCAGGTGTATCCCAATGTGAAAGGCCCGATACCACAAGATCCGGAAAAGCATGAGCGGTTGTCATCTTCAGTCGTGACGATCCGCTCTGGCGGAGAATCGGGTATTGGCGTGGTACTAGACGGGCAAGGTCATGTCATTACTAACTGGCACGTCATTCAGGATGCGAGTGCTGTGCAGGTGCAATTCCTCGGTATCGCTGGCGCACGACCAGTATTTACAGCAAGTGTTGTTCATGCAGACAAGTTTTCAGACCTGGTATTATTAAAGATCAATAATCCACCGGAAGGTTTGCTACCCGCAGAACTTGCGATTGGTGAGGCGGATTCAAAACCGGGCACACAAGTCAGGGTTGTGGGTGAGTACGACGGAACGCTGTGGGTTTCAGACGATGCTATTTTGGTCCGGGTATCTCCTCATTTCTCCTGGTTCAGCGGCCAGAATGTCATTCATCGCGGCGAGGTCTTGCATATTAAAATTGGTGACGCTGCCCGTGAGTTAGCGCGGCTGCTGATTACTGCTGATTACCGGATACTGGGGTTGCATGGGTTTACCGGTAAGGAAAGTGGACGTATGTACGCGATATCCACGAAAAACATTAGCAAGTTTTTAAAAGGGCAGCCGGTAGCATTGCAAAAGTAACGCTCAAGCGTAAGACTCAGTTTCGGACTGTTCGCTTTGTTCATGTCCCAGCAGCTGCATAATCGGTGATCGCTGGTGCATGGCATCCTGATAACCGAGTTCAATCAGCTCGTTCGTGAACCCAGACTCGAACAGCAGGTAACTGACCAGGGGTCTGCCTTCGCGATTTAGGGCACCCATAGATCGTAGCAAAATACGAACGGCACGCGGAAACTCATTCACGTGCCGTTCGGCTATTTCGCGTACATCCTGACTCGGCGAGATGACCAGATGCTGAACCACTCTAAGTGTGGATTTCATTGCATCCTCAGGTTGTTCGCACAAATTTGATACGGTTTGGTTGATTCTGCTTAATCGTTCGATATCTGCATCGAGGCTGTCCATGAACAGTGTGTCGAGCACGTAACCACTAATATGTGCCAGTGAAGGATAGGGTATGGTGTTGCCGGCTGTCGGCACGACATTGGGGTCTTCGTCGCGAATACCAATCACCAGTAATCGGTCAGCGCCCATATGCAATGCCGGACTTAGCGGTGATGACTCGCGCATGGAGCCATCACCGAAATATTCTGATCCAATCCGTATGGCCGGAAAGATTAGCGGAATAGCAACAGATGCCATCAAGTGGTCGATGCTGATTTCACATGGTATACCTACTCGTCGAGTCCGCTCCCATGGCAGGATTTCACTGACGCCTTCAAAAAAACATTGGGATTTCCCACTGGTATAGCCCGAGGTGGTAATCGAGACTGCGCGTAAATCACCTGAGCGTATTGCATGTTGAATCCTGGCTAGTCGAACATGGCGCTCAAGCATGTGTCTTAATGGAGCATTATCCAATACGGAAGTGAGTCCAAATGAGACCAAACCGCCGGTTGCAATGGTTGCTATCCAGCGTGAGGCGTTGCAAATGGCAGTGACCGCATCGGTTTTGAACACATAGGCAGCATGAAAGTTCTGCCATATGCCAAGCAGGGTGTTTACGCTCTTATGGAAATGCCTGGCGTTGGCCGCCAACATGACTGCATTGATGGCCCCGGCAGATGTGCCGCTGATTACCGGAAACGGGTTCGGTGAACCCTTGGGCAGCAACTCTGCGATGGCTTTGAGTACACCGGCCTGATAGGCATTACGTGCACCGCCACCGGGTAACACCAGACCAACGATTGGCCGGGCAATTTCTTTCTTGTTAGAAAACCAGCCCATGCTATGTATTGTGACTCAACCGTTACACTGCCGCTAGCCTTCCTAAGCTACCAGAACATGAAATTTCAACAATTAACGCTGTTAATCTGCCCGCAGACTGATACGCTTACGCGTATGAGTTAGGGAAACTCTGTTTTATTCTGAGCCCCCTTACTGGTACGGCAATGGTTTGCTGTACCTGGTTGCCGCGATTCAGGGCCATGCTTAATCTTGTCATGCTAAATACTCCTTCCTGGTTAGATACGTTACGAAAACTATCGGATGGGCATTTCCATTCCGGACATGATCTTGCCAGACAAACAGGTAAGTCGCGTTCAGCAATATGGAAACATATCCGCGCCATTAGAATGCGCAACCTTGATGTGTATGCTGTTCATGGCCGGGGTTACCGGCTCGAAAGCGCTATCGAACTGTTAGACAAGCATAAAATAAGAAAAGTTCTGGATGCTAAAGCCAGTAAACAAATCGCTGAACTGACGATTCTCGCGGAAGTCGATTCCACCAATGCCTGGTTGAAGCGCAATAACCATGCGCGTGGTAGCCGGATGAAAGTGTGTATCGCCGAATACCAATCGGCCGGGAAGGGAAGGCAGGGACGAAACTGGGAATCACCATTGGCTGCAAACCTTTATATTTCTTTACTAAGACAATTTGATTGCTCACCATCGATGCTGTCGGGATTAAGCCTTGCTGTGGGTGTTAGCCTGGTGCGCAGCCTGGAATCTCAGGGTGTCAGGGGCGTGGGCCTTAAATGGCCGAATGATTTGTGGCTAAAACAGGCCAAACTTGGCGGCATACTGGTAGAAATAGCCGGTGAATCCGATGGACCGGTTCAGGTTGTGATCGGCATTGGCATCAATGGCAACCTGCCGGATCGTATGCGGAAAAAAATTACCAGGGCGGTTTCCGATCTTCATTCTGAAACAGGTGGCCAAAACATGTCTCGTAATTCGATTGCAGGTACAATACTCAATCGGTTAGTCGTTGATCTGGCGCAGTTTGAAGCGAAGTCGTTTAAACCCTTTATGAAAGACTGGCGAAGGCTGGATATCCTGACAGGTAAGCATGTGAACGTGTCGCAAGCCAAACATTCGATAAAGGGCCGCGTTGAAGGGGTTAATGGCGCTGGCGCACTCATCTTAAAGACATCACAGGGCCATCAAGCGTTGTTATCCGGCGAGGTGTTATTGCCTTGAGCACTTTGCTGGTCGATGCAGGTAATGCACGTCTTAAGTGGCTGCTCGCCGATGCCGGCATGCTTGGCGATATGCAGAGCATGCTGTGGCCCGAAAACGATATTGCCACGGCACTTGATGAGGCATGGCAAGGGTTACCAACACCTGGGAAGATTGTTATTTCAAGCGTTGCGGGTGATCCCTATGATCAGGCGCTTAGCACGGCAGCCGAACGGTTAAACTGGCCGCAGCCAGACTTTATTGCAAGCAAGGCTAATGGCTATGGTATTCGAAATGCCTACCTGGACGTATCGCGCATGGGATCGGATCGCTGGGCCGCCATGGTGGGGGCCAGGGCCATGCAGTCCGGCGCACTGTGTATCGTTGATTGCGGCACTGCATTAACAATCGATGTCTTGTCTGAAGACGGCCAGCATATGGGTGGGTTGATTGCCCCCGGTCTTGCTATGATGCGCCATAGCCTTAAGACGGGTACGTCGGGTATCGAACTGGATACCAACAGCGAAGTATCCTTGCTGGCAAGAGATACAGGCAGCGCAGTGTTTGGCGGCACGCTGTATGCCCTGATTGCGCTGGTGGACCGCGTTAGGTTGGATGTTTCTGCCACCATGGGTGCACGTATTCAGTGCATCCTGACCGGTGGCGATGCCGACC
>BTQO01000043.1:0-8986 GCA_036985915.1 Gammaproteobacteria bacterium
AAGGTGGTAAATGCGCCACCCGCAACCAACTTGCCAAGAAACGAGCGGCGCGCCTCATCCGGCAAGTTGTTGTCCTTGAATTCCTGCGTACGCGACATTACTGATCCACTTTTTTGAACTTCGGTCGTAACTTCTGCTTCGGTACAATGGCTGCGTTACCGGGATTTTCATCAGGCGTTGTCCGATGACACTGGAAACAGTCTATGGTTACTGCTGTGTATTTGTGGCAGCTTTCACAAAACTGGCCCTCGGCATTGATCGGTATGTACTTACCTGCATCATCCCGCTTGGTATGGCAATTGACACACCCCGTCAGTGAATATTTCGGGCCTTCTGTAAGTGCTGACTGTTCTTTATCAGCACGAATACCCTTGCGCACGGTCTGATCGCGTTGATGCTGTATGAAGTTCTGGTGTTCACGGCGCATGACATCGACCGGTTCAACACACTGTTCGCCCTTGCCTTTGGTAATCTCGGGCAGTGGCACGCGCGTTGTGTTATCCGCAGCCACCGTACCGGCTGCCACCAATAACATACACCCCGCGATGTAGACCGGAAAACGCATAGTATCGATTAAAGCCCCAGACCCATGTCTATATAGCCGGTAGGACAGACATCTGAACAGATATGACAACCGACACACTTGGTGTAATCGGTATCGACATAGCGGCCCGTCGTACGGTCATTTTTCTTAACGCGGAATACGGCATCCTGCGGGCAGTAAATAACGCAGTTGTCGCATTCAAAACACATGCCGCAACTCATGCAGCGGGTGGCTTCTGCAACCGCCTGCTCATCGGTCAGGTTAATGATGCGTTCTTCGAAATGGCCCAACACTTCATCAGCGCTTGGAACTCTCTCGCCACGCTTGTTACGCGGGGTAAGATCAAAGTGGCCCAGAAACAGCATTTCGTGCGAAATAATCTCATCCGTTGAACGGTCTTCGTAATTGTGTACTGCGAACTTATTACTCGCAGTGCCGCGCCGGCCCTGATCGATCGGGCGCGGACCATTTTCCACCGTAGGTGCGAAAGATTCGGGCAGGTGATCAGTTTCACGCAACTTGTTCAACAGATTGAAATGATGCACATCAACCTTGGCGCGCTTGTGGTGTTCTTCGCCCTTTAAGTATTCATCGATGCTGTCGGCCGCGATAGAAGCCTGGCCAATCGCAGTTGTAAGCAAGTGGGGTCGAATGATGTCACCGGCCACGAAATGCCCGGGGCGATTCGGCACCTGGAAAAACTTGTCGGCATCGATCAGGCCGCGGTCGTTACCCAGTTCTTCAAGACCGGTCAGATCCCCGCCCTGGCCAATGGCGGACACAATCAGGTCGGTTTCAATCTCAAATTCCGTGCCTTCGACCGGTACCGGACGATTGTCTTCCATGGCGCACTTGGCGAGTTTCAATGCCTTGGCGCGACCGTTAGAATCCAGCACAACTTCGGTTGGCATTACACCATTCATAATGGTGACACCCTCTGTCAGCGCGTCGTGGACTTCATGTTCGGCTGCAGTCATATCTTCGCGTTCAAACAACGAGGTTAAGGTTACGATAGCACCCTGCTTGGCTGCTGCGGTTGCTGAATCGTGCGCCACAAAACCATGCACAACGAGCTCAGGCCGTTCTTTTGGATTGATCTTCTCGATATGGCCAAGACGACGCGCCACAGACACAACGTCAATCGACGTATCACCGCCACCCACGCAGATCACCTTTTCTGCCGTGAATTGCAGTTTACCGGTGTTGAATGCCTCCAAAAACGCAACACCGGAAACGCAGTTCTCGGCATCGCCACCGGGAACAGGCAAGCCACGGCCGGTGCGGCAGCCCAATGCCCATAGCACTGCGTCGAAGTCCTTCTCCAACTGCTCCATGGGGATATCCTTACCAACCCAGGTGTTGGTGCGTACTTCGATGTTGCCCATATTCAGGATACGTTGTATCTCGGCATCCAGATGTTCACGCGGTGTGCGGTATCGGGGGATGCCGTATCGCATCATGCCACCCAACTCATCGTGGTTATCGAAAATTGTGCAGGAATGGCCCTTGCGGCGCAGTTGATAGGCCGCTGCCAAGCCTGCCGGACCACCGCCGATGATGGCAATCTTTTTCCCACTATCAGATGTTGGCTTTTCAAACTGGTAATTGTTGGCAGTTGCGTTGTCGCCGATGAACTGTTCAACCGAGTTTATGCCAACAAAGTCTTCAACCTCGTTGCGGTTGCAGCCATCTTCACAGGGTGCCGGACAAACACGGCCCATCTGCGAGGGAAACGGGTTGGCATCCGTGGAACGACGGAAGGCATACTCCTGCCAACTCATACCCTCCGGCGGTTGCTCCATGCCACGCACAATCTGCAACCAGCCGCGAATGTCCTCACCGGATGGACAGCTGCCCTGGCACGGTGGCGTACGATGTACATAGGTAGGACAACGATGCGAATGGTCGGCCTCGAAGACCATGTCTTCCCAGCGTTTCCACTCGTGTTCGCCTTCCTTGAACTTGCGGAAGGTGTGACCTTCACCCTTGTAGGTCTTGCTCCAGGGAGTTGACATGTTGACTGTCCTCTTAACTTAAACCGTAATTAAATTATTGCTTGTCGCCCAGCACAATTGCGTTGCTCACCAACTGGTGCACACTAACGATCATATCCATCGTGAATCCGTAGTATGGAAACACTTTTGAAAACTGGCTCTTGCAGATGGCGCAAATTGCCGCCATGTGCGTGACACCGTGGTCATCAACAACCTCTTTCAGCGCTTCCATGCGCGGTAATGCGCCTTTAACCCGAATCTCCATCAGGTCGTCAGTCAAAAGACCGCCACCGCCACCGCAACAAAAGGTGCTTTCATAAATCGTGTCTGGCGCCATATCGTAAAAATGGTTACAGCTAGCCTTAATGATCTCGCGCGGTATCACAAACTGGCCACCTGGCTTGTCGCCCATGCGCGAAGCGCGTGCCACGTTGCAGGAGTCGTGGTAGGTCAGACGCATGTCGTCATTGGCAGATTTATCTAATGTTAATGCGCCACGCTTGATCAGATCATGCGTGACCTCACAAATATGCTGTGGCACCGGGTAGTTCGGGTCCAGAAAATCAAATGGGCCGACAAGCGTATTCAGAAAACTGTATGCCACACGCCATGCATGGCCGCATTCACCGAATATAAGGCGTTTTACACCCAAATCCAGTGCCGCTTCGCGAACACGCAGCGATACGTTACGCATGTTTTCATAACTGCCAATGAACATACCGAAGTTGCCAGCTTCCGATGCATGGGTACTGAGCGTCCAGCTAATCCCCGCCTGGTGAAATACCTTTGCGTACCCAATCAACCCATCAACATGCGGCTCGGCGAAGAAATCTGCAGACGGTGTTACCAGCAAGACATCGGCACCCTTAACGTCCAGCGGGAAACGGACGTCGACACCGGTTTCATCCTTAACGTCTTCTTCCAGGCCTTCCAGGGTATTAGCGAGCGCCGGTCCGGGCAGCCCCAGGTTATTTCCAATCTTGAAAACCTTGGCGATGATTTCGTTACAGTACTTCTGACCTACACCAACGGTATCCAGAATTTCACGTGCAGCCATGGAGATTTCAGCCGTATCGATGCCGTAGGGGCAAAACACGGAACAGCGACGGCACTGTGAGCACTGGTGATAATAGCTGTACCAATCGTCGAGTACTTCCTTGGTCAGGTTTTCAGCGCCAACCAGCTTGGGAAAGTATTTCCCGGCAAAGGTAAAATAGCGGCGGTATACCTTGCGTAACAGGTCCTGGCGGCCAACCGGCATATTCTTGGGATCTGAAGTGCCCAGGTAATAATGGCATTTGTCCGTACAGGCACCGCATTTAACGCATGCATCAAGATACACCGGCAATGCGCGATATTTGCCTAACAGATCGCCCATCTTCTCGATCGCGCGATCATGCCAGTCCTCAACCAGCTCGCCCGGATAACCAAGCGGTTCCTGATGCTCCGGTTTGGCGATGAACGGGCTGGAATGCGCCATCACGCCTTCCTTGATCTTAGGAATCTCGCTGATTTCTTTTAGCGCAGGGACTTCAAAATCAACTTTAGCCATGTCGTAAGCCTGTTACTGCTGCGGTTTACTGCCAGCTGATTCCAGTTGAGCAGCCCAATCGCATAAATGGCGTTTTTCGCGTGGATTGTCTGCCTGGTTTCGGGTCGGACTGAAAAAGACACCCGGCGCATGTAGCAGCTTGCTGATCGGGAACACAAACAACAGCACAATAACCATGCCAAGGTGGGCCAGTAACAACAGGCTGTCTGGCAATGGGTGCATTGTATAATTGAAATCGAAATAAATAAGGCCCAGCACAAATGCCTTGAGCGCCACGACGTCTATGCGAGCAACAAAAGTCATCATCGCGCCACTGCCGGCAATACCGAACAACAGGATTAGCATCAGGTAGTCTGAGGGACTGGAAATGTAACGCACACGATCAACAAAAATACGTCGCGCAAAAAGCCCCACAAGTCCGAGCATCAGTGCGAAGGACGCGTACTTGCCAAACGCTTGTACAACATCGAGACCGATCAGCAGCCCGAGAATCGAATCGGCACTGACCACATAACGAAGGTGCCGAATAAAGGCCAGCAATAACGCAATATGGAACATCCAACCGAACAGCCAGGTCCACTTGGTTGCCTTGAACAAACTTTCAAAGAACACTACCTCGCGGAACATACGCAGCACAACACCTGACGTTGTCGTCGGTGCGGGTGTTGTCGGGATCTTCAGCGGTGCGGGTGTTGTCGCGTACTGATAGATCTTCCTGCCCACGCCGATGACGAACACCGCCACAGCCAGGTAAAACAAGATGGCATATGTGTAAGTCAGAAACATCTTGCTTCTGAGCAATCCAGGTTAGATGAAGAATATACCGGGGTTAATGAATATGCCGGTATCGATTAAAACGTCAGACGCAGCCTGTGGGCTTCGGCAGACCGGCGTAACGGCAAGCCTGTTTTGCAGGACCATATGGAAACAACTCATACAGATACTTGCTGTTGCCCTTATCCTTGCCCATCTTCTTGCCAATTGCCTTGGTCAAGACGCGAACAGCTGGAGCGATTTGATATTCTTCGTAGTATTCACGAAGAAAGTTAATCACTTCCCAGTGATCATCAGAGAGTTCAGTATCATCTTCTTTAGCCATAAAATCAGCCACACCGGGCTCCCATTCGTTCAGATTAGCGAGGTAACCCTCTTCGTCTGTTTCCATTGTCTTGCCGTTTACTTCAATAGACATGATTTACTACTCCTGCATATATTTGGGGGTGATAAAACAATTCAAAAAACGTATCTGCTACAACCAGGCCTGAACACGAGGCTGCTCGGCCGCCAGGTCTACAAACCCGCCGTAATCGACAACCTTAATACCGTCTATCACCTTGCCGGAAAGACCACGTGCATCGAGATCCGGTCCCAAGGCATAGACTTCGTGCTTGCCCATTGCATTGCTCATTACATCAGCAAACTTACTGCCCTTCAGTGCCGCATAAACACCATCTTCAATCAGCAGGATAGCGCTTCCGTCTTTAGCTACACGCAAGCACTCGTTCAGGCTGTTACTCATAAACGGTGACTTATTGATCGTATGTAACATTTATAAAGCGCTCCTAGAAATTCAAAATGACGTCTTGCTCTTCCATAAGATCGGTTATTTCACTGCAGCTTATGAGGCGAATGGATGGCTTCTCTGCATAGTCATCATCTTCATCTTCATAGGTCAGTTCCATCAGGTCATCCAAACATAACCCGCGCTCTTCCAGTGACTCCTTGTCAACGTAGAGCTTGGTAACTTCAAAATCGCCAAGCGCCTTGTAGGTTGGTGAGAAGTTTTTTGTCTCAATACCATCTGTTTTCTGTCCACTGGTCAGCTGAAAAACGCCGTCGTCCATAAACAACATACTGACATCCTGATCAAACGCTGCGCCAATCAACACTACTTCGAGTGACTCGAGCGCATATATTGTTCCGTAGGGCGCCTTGCGGTTGACATACAGAAATCTTTTTACAGCGCTGCTTTCTTCCGTTTCACTCATTGCGATTCTCTAGTCTCCAAATACCATCAGTCGATCGGACTGTATGCCTGCTTCAATCAATTGCCCCAGTCCTGAAATATGGAACCCTGGTGCAATGTTGTTGGCGTCCTTGCCGTTGCGTTTCATCTCTTCCGCATCGACGATGCCACGGCGCTGTGCCGCTGCCACGCAAACTACGAGATCAAGATCGTGTTTTTTGGCCAGCTCACTCCAGCGGTTCGTGATATTCCGGTCATCCTGGGGCGGCGTGGTCAGACGGGTGCCGTTATTAACCCCGTCATGGTAAAAGAACACACGGTAGATTTCGTGGCCTTTATCAAGTGCTGCCCTGGTAAATTGATAGGCGGTATCCGAGGCCTCGTGGGTATATGGACCCTCATTGATCTGAACCGAAAATTTCATCGTGCGCCTTTTAGAACCGAATGTGTGTAGAGGCATTCAGGCTCTGACGAGCACCACGCCAGTTATCAATGTGGAACTTGGTGAACGGCAGCTCGGTCAGTTCAAAGAAACGCGGCCAGCCAATGCGTTCAATCCAGTCGTTCATACGTTCCCAATCCCGTGCATCTTCCTTGTAGGTGGCCAGGATCTTCTTAACAATCGCTGTAACCTCAGTCCAACGTGGCGGGTTGTTCGGGATGCCGGCAGCTACCAGCTTCTGGAACGTGGGTTTGGAGCGCGCGTTGGAATGGTTCCCGCCCACCCAGATTGCAAGCTTGGAATGCTCGGGATCGTTGATCTGCATGGGTGGGCATGGCGGGAAGCAGGCGCCACAACAAATACATTTCTTACCATCGACTTCCAGTGAAGGCTTGCCATTGACCATGGCCGGTCTGATCGCTGCGACCGGGCAACGTGCAACCACTGTAGGACGTTCACACACATTGGACACCAGATCATGGTTGATCTTCGGTGGCTTGGTGTGCTGGATATTAATCGCGATATCGGCCTGACCGCCGCAGTTGATTTGACAGCAAGAAGTAGCGATATGCACGCGGTTTGGCATCTGCTCGGACTTAAACTCATCGATGAGCTCATCCATCATGGCTTTAACTACACCAGAAGCGTCGGTAGCCGGAATATCGCAGTGCAGCCAACCCTGCGTGTGGGAGATATAAGCGACCGAAGGACCGGTACCGCCAACCACGAAACCTGCATCCTCGAAGGCCTTGATCAGGGGATCGACTTTTTCCTCCTTATCTATCATGACTTCCAGGTTACTGCGAATGGTGAAACGAACGTGGCCATCGGCAAATTCATCGACAATGTCCATCAGCTTGCGCAGCGTGAACAGATCCAGAATACGCTGTGTACCTACACGAACGGTCCAGATCTCATCACCCGTCTTGGAAACATGATGCAATACGCCTGGACGTGGGCGATCATGATAGGCCCACATGCCGTAGTTCCTGCGCATCATAGGGTGCATGTATTGCCAGCCGTCGGGGCAGCCAGTTTCAATGGGCGTGCGATGTTTTATCGCCATGATGTTCTCCGAATATATGTCTTGTGTTCGATTGCTAACCGGGTGCGCGGGTGTCGCCGTACACCCGGTGGCAGGTCAGATTCCGGGATTAAAGCCTGTGACCAGATCAGCCAACAGCGGCCTTTTTCTCAGCCTTGCGGTCAAACCACTTCTGGGCTTCCTGATCCCAGTCATCTATACGGACGTAACTGGACGTGCGTGGGTGATTGAGCATGTTGGGATCGACTTCTATGCCGATGCCTTCGAGGAAGTTAACCAGGCCAATACGTTCGATCATCTCGCCGGTACGTTCGTGTTCCAACGCATTCTCGGCGAAGAAATCGATTGTCTCTTCTGCGATTTCGACCAGACGCTCCCAGTCTTCATCCGTTTCGAGCTTCATGAACGGTACAATAACGGTACCCATCAGGTCACCAATCTTCAGCGTACGCTTGCCGCCCATGAGGATGGTCACGCCGTTATCATCACCGACAGACAGTGCCCTGGTCATCACATTGATGCAGTGCATACACTTGACGCAATTACGGTTATCAATCGCAATCGTATCGTCATCATTCAATGACACGGCATTGGTCGGACAACGAGAGACCACGTTGTCGATAACATACTTGCGGCCCTTGGCACCGACAAACTTCTTGACCTCTTCCTGCTCGATCTTGATGTCATCACGCCAGGTACCAATAATGGCCATGTCGGAACGCTCAATCGAGTTCATGCAGTCGTTGGGACAGCCTGAAACCTTGAACTTGAACTTGTAAGGCAGGGCTGGACGATGCACGTCGTCCGTGAAATTATTCACCAATGTCCGGTGTATCTTTTGTTCCATGGCACAGGATTGCTCGCAGCGTGCGGCACCGACACAAGACATGCTGGTACGCACAGCTGGACCGGCACCACCCAAGTCCCAACCGTATTCATTAATCTCATCAAAAAAGCCCTGTATGTTGTCGCTATCAGCACCGATAAACATGATGTCGCCGGATTGACCGTGGAAGGTAACCAGGCCGGAACCGTATTTCTCCCAACTGTCTGCCAGCTGACGCAACATCTTGGAGGTGTAGTGGTTGCCCGCAGGTGGTTGCACGCGCAACGTATGGAATTCTCTGGATTTCGGGAAGCGGTCACCCACTTCAGAAAAGCGTGGAATGATGCCGCCACCATAACCATAGACACTGACCGTGCCACCTTTCCAGTAACCGATGCGTGTCTCGTATGAATGTTGCAACTGACCCAACAGGTCATTGTTCATCTCACGGATACGCTCATCCGGGTGATCATCGCGCAAATTTTTAATGCCACTGATAAAGCTCGGCCATGGGCCTTCTTCAAGATTATCGAGTATCGGCGTATCATGAATTTTGCTAGCCATTCAATGTCTCCTGCGAACATTAACGTTCAGAAATTCGGGGTTCCGTTGCAGCA